>JBNJHJ010000027.1:0-13427 GCA_051748365.1 Campylobacterota bacterium | reverse complement strand
TAAAATCTATCGATTATATCAACCAATACCGATTCAAGCTGTGTTTTATCTAATTTTGTCACTATCTTGTTTTTCATAAACTACGCCCAACTCTGTGCATCTGTGAGTTTATTCACATCAAGGATAAACAGTACGCTTCCGTTACCAAGCAGTGAACTCCCCGAAATGAGAGGGTGTCTTTTCAAAGCACCGGTCAACGGCTTTTGCACAACATCTAATTGATTTACAAACTCATCAACAACAAGTGCAAACTTCTTATCCCCGGCTTGCAAGATCACAATCTTTTGTATCTCTTTTTCCATCGCATCTACACTAATGAGTGCCTTTGGATAGACTATAGGCAACAGTTCACCCCTTCGGTGCAAAAACGGTCTTTTGTTTGACTCTTCAATATCTTTTTTCTCAACTTGTGATGTTTCGATCAGATAATCCATCGCAATGGCGTAGTTTGTATCACCCATCATCACATGGAAAACGTTTGTCAACGCTACGCTTACAGGAAGCTCTAACTTGATATTAGTGCCTTGTTCTAACTCTGAAGTCACTGTAATATGCCCGTTTAATTTTTCAATTGCCGTTCGCACCGCATCCATCCCGACGCCACGACCGCTGAGGTCGCTAATTTGTTCTTTTGTCGTAAGTCCTGAGTAAAAGATCAATCCTAAAATATCTTCTTTACTCATCTCATCGGCTTTATCAGGATCGACGAGATTGTTTTCAAGCGCTTTGTGTAGTATCACCTGCGGATCAATCCCCGCCCCGTCATCGGCGATATTTATAATAACTTTGTCTCCTTGAGAGTGCGCTTTGATACTAATAGTTCCGGCTTCACTTTTACCCTGCTGTAATCTTTTTTCTTTTGATTCGATCCCGTGGTCTATAGAGTTTCTAATAAGATGCACCATCGGATCGGCAAGGTTTTCAATCATCGTTTTATCTAACTTTGTATCCCCGCCCTCTTCTTCATACTTTATCTTTTTATCAAGCTTTTTACTCAAATCACGCACCAATTTTGGATAGCGACCGAAAATATAACTCAAAGGCAGTAATCTCATCGCCATCACCGTCTCTTGCAATTGCGACGTAACACGGCTTATCTCATCATATTTGGACAAAATATCGCGTTTTGATTGGTCAATAGACTGCGGTCCCAATGTATCTACGATATAGGGCATAGAGTTTTTCATCACCAATAGCTCTCCGATATTATCCATCAAGCTATCAATCTGATACTGATCTATCTTGACCGTCTTGCCGATTGCCGAACTTTTTTGTGTTGCTTGCGCAGGTTGCTCTTTTTTTGCCTCATTAAGAGAAGTTTTTTGCGTTTTTACGGGAACAGGGCCCTCTTGCGGCACAGGTTCTTTGCTCGCTACATCTTCGTGTGCCTCTTTTGGCGCTTTTTCTTCTAAGCCTGCATCAAGCTTAAGTGCTAACCTGTCGATATAACTTTCTATATCTGTTGCACTATCAAGGTTTTGCAAACTTTGCCGGACACTTTCGTTTTGCAAAACCGTTGAGATGGTGTGCTTGACTCTCTGTAGCGTTTCATCGTCGCTTGAGACATGCAAAATCTGTTTTTGCTGGTTCAAGATATTTTGAACCGCTTTTTTCGTATTTTCATCGAGGGTTTTAATTGCCGACTCATCCTCTCTATCTTCAGTTGCTGTCACCTCTTTATCTATTGCATCATCTTGGGGGAAGCTACTATCTTCTTTTTTGTTGTCCGCTACTTCGATATCAAGATGTTTTGCAGCATTTTGCGCCATCATCTCAAACTCACTGCTTTGCAGATCAAACATCACGATCGCAGAATGCAAACGTGAAAGAAGAAAACTTTCTTTAGAATCGGGGTTGAGTAGTTTGAGTGCTGCATTGATATGTTCATCAAGGGTTGAAAAGTCACCATCTTCAAGCATCTGCGAAAACTCATCTTTAAACTCCTCTATCAACCCCCCGTCACCATTTTGTTTGGCAGATAAAAAGTAACTTTCTTGAGAGATTGGATACACCGTGATCTCATCAAGAATATTTTCACAAATATCTTCGATAGTCTCTTCATCACTCTCAACAACAGCAAGTATCCGAGTAGCCCATTTTAGGGGTTCTTTTTCTATCTCTTCACAACTTTTTGCGATATTAAGCCACAAAAGTTTTAGCTCATCATCAAATAGCGAAAGTAGATAATAGGGATCGTTACCTAAAGTGATCGTATCAACATCAAGATCAAAATCAAGCAGATAGTACGTAGGAACCACTAAAATATCATTACTCATCACAGGAGTTTTTGGAGGGAGGTCTGCAACGATTTGAGAAAGTTTATCGCTTTTGAAATTTTGAAGTGCAAAGGGTGGTTCTTGGGAGAAATTCAGATGCGTTTGCAACTGCTTGGACATATCTTCACTCTCTTGGGGCGTTTGGCCTGATAACACCTCTTTTGCTTCATCGGCAAGCTCTTGGATCTTTGCATCATCGACTTCGGGGATATCGCCTAACTCTTCAGCTGCATCGACTATCTCAACCACTTCATCAAAAATATCATACAGCACTTCAAGCAATCTCTCGCTAAACTCGATCTCATTATGCCTAAACTTATCAAGGATATCCTCGGCTTTATGCGTCAATGTCTGTACACTTTCAAACCCAACAAGCCCTGCTCCGCCCTTGAGTGTATGGGCTGCTCGAAAGAGTGCATCCATATCCACACCCTCATCTTGCAGTGACTCTAAATTTTCATCTAAATAGCTTAAATTATCTCTTGCTTCGTTTAAAAACTGCTCTAATAGTTGATTCATAATTACTCCTACATCCCGGTTAGCATTTTTGCATTGACAATCAAATCTTGGGGGCGAACCGGCTTGATAAGGTATAAACTTGCTCCGCTTGCAAACGCTTGATCCATATCTTTTACCTCCGATTCCGTTGACACCATCACTACCGGAGATATAGGAGCCTCTCCCTCTCGTAGTCTCTTTACAAAACTATATCCATCAAGTACGGGCATATTGATATCAACAATATACAGATCATACTCTTTGGCATTAGATTTTTCCAATGCTTCCATACCGTTTTCCGCTTCATCGACTTCAAATCCTGCACCTTGCAATATCTGTTTATGATACATTCTTACCGTTAACGAATCATCAATGACCAATACGCTTTTACTCATAAATATCCCTCTTACTTTGTCTGTTTATATCTTGCAAAACCATTACAAATCTACTTCCGTTTTTCTTTTTTTCATACCGCAGATCCCCGCGGAGTGCTTCTTGCATAATCTGCTTACTCACAAAAAGTCCCAATCCCGTTGCATTTTCATCTATTTTTGTCGTGAAGTAGGGATTAAAGATTTTGTCTTCATTTTGCGCCGTCACTCCGCCGGCACTATCTTCAATGCTTAATTCAATTCCCTCTTTAGTCTCTTTAATATCGGCAACAACATATTTATTTTGAACTTTCTCACCGCTAAATGCATCAATTGCATTAGATACAAGGTTTAAAAACACTTGTTTAAAAAGCTGTTTGGGTACAGTTACTTCACAATCTTTATCGATCTTATTGATAAATTCTATCTTTTCATTTTTCAATTGTGTCTCAAAAAGTGCTTTGACCTCATTTGCTATTTCATGTATATTACAGCGCGACGGTTTTGTCGCAGTATCTAAAAAACTCGAAAAGATTGTAATCACTTTTGAAAGATTCCGTGTCTTTTCTTGAATTTTTTGTAATCCCTGCTGCATCTGCTTAGGAGTTACTTCATCAATACTCATCGCAACCTCAAGCTCCATAGCAAGAGAGCTGATACTGTTTAGGGGTTGTCTCCAATGGTGTGCTATCATACTAACCATCTCTTTCATCTGCGATAATTTATTCTGCTCATACACAAGTAACTCTTTTGCGCGTTTTGCATCTATATGCTTTTGCAATGATTGATGAAATGTTGTTTTTTTGTGCTGCAGATGCGCACTCATACAATCAAAAAGCCTTGATACCTGCTGCGGCTGCAACTTTGCATTGACGCTTTCTTGTAACTTGTCAAACTCTAAAGCACTTTGTGGTTGCATACTATAAAAGTTAATAAGCACCGGTGTATCTTTATATTTAACACTTGAGTAACTCAAAGCAATAGCCGTACCGCATAGATGCTTTTGTAGCGTTTGTATGATATCTTTTGCTAATGTGGCATCTTTTTGTAAGCACACGACATTGATAGAGAGGTTATCAGCTACTTGCAACTGCCGATGCTCTTTTAAAAAAAGTTCCAACTTCGCAATGGATTCAAAATAATACGCTATTTTTTTCAATATAAACTCTTAAAAAAAATCGATGTCATCGTCATCATCCTCGTCGCTATCATCTTGATTGAGAATCATCTCAAGTTGCAAACAGGAGCTAAAAAGCGAACTATCAAGGTAGTGGATATCTAAGCTATCTTGATCGATAAAGATAGAGCGTATCCACGAAGAGAGGTCATATACAATCGCTTCTAAAAACATCGACCCGTTTTTTTGCAAATTTTCATCCTCTTGTGCTGCAAGCATTTGCACCTGATAGGCCAACTCATTGAGCGCTTTTATAAGATCGTTAAATTCAAACAGTGTCGCAATAGCGCGCACAAAAAGCGTTAACTTATTTGCAAACTCTTCTAAACCTGCGCTATAGCTTGTTTCACCCAACTTTATCTGTGTCAAGATTTCACTCAACTCATCAATCACCTCATCTAACTCCTGTAGCTGTAACAGATCTTCATGGTCTAACTCTTGCAGATACTGCACGGCGGTCGTTTTGTGGGTATGGGAGCGTCTAAGCAGATTTTTATCATCTTCATTAAGCGATGCATCATAGGTGCTTGTAGATGCCTTTTGCGGTTGGGGTTTCGTCGCTTGTGCACTGTTGTGTTTGGTCTTGATACTTTTATTTTTGTTCTGTTTTTTTGCATAATGAAAGATATATTCACGAAACGTCTTATTATAATTTTCAAGCTTTATCTTACTGTATTCAAGCATCGTTATATCATTGAATGTAATCATAAAATAGGTTTTATCGCTAAGCTCAAAATCGGTTTGAATCAGTCCAAAATACTTTGTGTAGCGTTCATACTTCAAAGCGATCTTATTGCGCTCTTCATGGATTTTATCATACTCTTTTAATGACTGCAAACACCCCTGCTTAGGTAAAAAAAGCGTTTGGATATCTTCAATGCTTGAATACTCTTTTTGCGTATCGAGGTATCTACTAAAAGCATCATTGACAAACACAACCTTTGTTTCATCATAGATAATAGTAGGATTTGGCGTAGATTTTGTGATGCTTGCTACCACACTTTGTGAAGCGTCATTGATCTTTTGTTGCACCTGCTGCTGCGTGTACGCTTTTGCTTTTTTCCTATCTACGACAATAGATGCTAAATACTCCAGTGCATCAAGAACTCTTTGTGTATCGATGGGCTTTAAAATATATTTATTCACCCCGATATCGATCGATTTCAAAAAGAAATCTTCATCATTGTATGCCGTTGTTATACCCGTAACCACGTCACTATCAAGTTTTTTGATCTCACCAAGCATATCAATGCCGTTCATCTTAGGCATCTGAATATCGGTAATAACGATATCATACGAACCGTTTTCAAACTCATGCAAACCCAGTAAACCGTTCTCTTTATCACTCACATATCCAAAAAATCGCCTTAACAAAGAGCTTAAGATCTCCCTTGCATCGGGGTCATCTTCGACATAAAGAATGTTAAGATCGCTTCCAAGCTGCTTTAATCTTTGCATCTGGTTCATAATCTGCCTTCAATAGGGTATTTAAATTAATCGCCCTATTATAACACGACTAACATGAAATTGCAGTTTTACATTACATTTTGTATAGCCGTTTTCAAACTTTGTGTATTTAGAGGCTTATAGAGCAGTTGGCAATTTTTATTTGGAACTTGCGAAAGATCGGGGTTTGACTGTCCTGTTATAAAAATTATCTTGACATGAGGGTGGAATTTTAAAATAGAACGAACCATCTCAAATCCGTTCATTGTAGGCATTGAAATATCTGTTATCACCATATCGATTTTGTATTTTATCGCAAGAGACAATCCCTCTACCCCGTTTTGAGCAAAAAAAGTTCTTTTGCAAAGCTTGGGCATAATATGGGTCATCATATCGTGTATTGTTTTTTCATCATCGACAAAAAGCACGTTGAGTGTTTTTAAGTCCTTTGCTATAGGCTCTTGTATCTGTGTATGCATCATTTCCCCCTAAATATTGTGTTTTTAAAACTATAACAAAGCTTTATTAACGCATATGATAATTTATTAATGTGTCAATTTTGTGGCGTGATTAACTGCTAAATCGGTACCCCAGCGAAGAGATATTTACAATACGCTCTTTGCCTACCTTTTTACGCAGGTTTTTTATCACCGAACGCAAAGCATAGCTTGTCATCACTTCCCAATGTTCATGCCACACCGTTTGCTCTATCTCTTCATAGCTTACGACTCTATCTCGGTGTACAAGCAGAAGTTCAAGCAGTGATTTTTCTTTTTTGTTCAGCCGATAAACCGTGCCGTTTGCAGCTTTGACCGTCGCATTGTGCGCGCTAAAATACAACCCCTCACCCAGATCCGTATCATCAAACAGCTTTGTAAAAGCAAGATAAGTTTGCACTTTTTGCAACGCTGTTTGTAACTGCCCTAGCGAAATGGGTTTGAGTAGATATGCTTGAATGTTTAAATTCGCACACTCTAAAAGATACTCACTGCTTGAATGCGATGTCAACACCACAATAGGCACGGTGATAGAGTGCTTTCTGATCTCTTTTATGATCTGCAATCCATCAAGATGGGGCATCTTCAGATCAGTGATGATAAGATCATGCAGATGCTTGCTATAGCTTTGTAACGCATCCTCCCCATCGGCAACGCAATCAACTTGCATCTGCAACAATTGCAGCGTTTTAGCCGTATTTTGAGCCACAGAGGCATTATCTTCTGCATACAGCACTTTTAAATTATGAAACCCTTGCATACTTATCTCCTTTTGCACCTTTACATGCACGAAAAAACCGCAACGGCGATAGAAACATATATTAAACAAATCACTTATTATAATTATACAAAATATTTGTGAGAAAGGTGTTAGAAAACGGATAAATCTGTTTATTAAGTTACATTTTCATAACAGCGTATGTGCTAAAAGATTTTTCTATGTTATGATTAAGAAATAATGCATTTAGGGTGATTGTAAAGTGATATTTTGCATAGATGCATAAAAGATGCTGTACAATATTCAAAGTGATACACATTTTTGACACTTTGTTTTAGTACAATAATCATTTAGGCTGTATTTAAGGATGGTATCATGGTTTTTACGGATCTTGAACAATTGATCTCTTTTTCAAAACGGTTATCGATTTTGTATCTTGAAGATAACAAAGAAGCTGCACAAGCGACCCTCGATCTTTTAAAAAACTTTTTTGATGATATCGATATCGCAGAAAACGGAGAGGTCGGACTAGATTATCTCAAGCAAAAAAGATACGATCTGATCTTTGCCGATATCCATATGCCAAAGATGGACGGGATCACGTTTTGCAAAGAGGCGTTAGCACATGATAAATCTTTACATATCGTCATCATCTCGGCACACAATGACTCTAAGCACTATTTTGAAGCGTTGCAAGTAGGTGTTGATGGATATATCGCAAAGCCTATCAATCTCAAAAACTTCAAATCCACTATCCAAAACGTCATAGAAAAAATTTATCATCACCATCAAAGCAAGCAAAGAGAATCAAATCTGAAAAAACAACTCTTTGAAAAAAGTACTCATGATAAATTGCGTGATATTGAGTTGGAGTTTACAAGTTACCATGATGATTTAACAGGTATCACCAACCTATTAAAACTTCAAAATGATCTTCTCATCTTTGAAAATACCGATTTTTTACTCATCGATATCGATGATTTTTCCCATATCAACAGTGTGTATGGAACAAAAGTTGGAGATTTACTGCTGCAAGAGTTTGCGCTTATACTACAAGAGTTTGCCGTAATTCACGCCTACACACTCTACCGAGTAGGCGGAGATCACTTTGCACTGCTACGATATGGCAGTATAGATGTTGATTCGGTGCGTTTTGCGCAGATGATTGTGGAGTATTTTAGCACCAACAGTGTCAAGCTACACAAGCTAGATTCATTTTTAGAACTTAACATCGGAGTCACAATCGGCATCTCGCAAAATCATTTTGGTCATGTAATAATGGAACAAGCCACCGAAGCCCTTAAATACGCACAAAAAAATGCAAAATCTTTGATGCTGTTTGATCAATCTTTAGGGATACAAGAGCGCAACAAAAAAGCTTTTGATGCAGTCGGTCTTGTTAAAAATGCTTTGGCATCACAAAATCTGATCCCTTACTACCAACCCATACTCAAAGATGGCGTGTATGCCTATGAGTGTTTGGTGCGTATCAAAGCAGGCAAGCAGATTATCAATCCCGGAGAGTTTTTAGACGATATCTATCAAACATCACTGTATAATAAACTCACCTATAGTATGATTGAACAATCTTTTGCCTATTTTAGCGATAAAAAGTGCGCATTTTCTATCAACCTTTCATACAAAGATATAGACAATCCCAACTTTTGGGCTTGGCTTACGGAAAAAGCCTTAGAGTATGGTGTGGGCAAACAGCTTATTATTGAATTTGTCGAGAGTGAATACCTCAATAGCTTTGAACTTGTACACCGCTTTATCAATACGATGCGCCAAATCGGTGCTGCGTTTGCTATTGATGATTTTGGAAGCGGGTATTCAAACTTTACTTACCTGCTTAAGATAAAGCCTGACTTTCTTAAGATTGATGGCTCATTGATTAAAGATATCGATACAAATCCTCAATCTTATGCAATCGTCAAAGCTATCACCACCTTTGCAAAAGATTTACAGATCCAAACAATTGCGGAGTTTACCCACTCAAAAGAGGTGTATGCGTGTGCCAAAAGCTTAGGGATCGATGGATTTCAGGGGTATTATATCGGCAAACCGCAGCAAGATATAGGAGAATTTCATGTCTAAGAAAAAACGCAAACTCAAACAGCTCAATAATGAACTTGCTTCATACACAAAAGTATTACAATACAGTTTTTTATACACTAAAACCGACCCTAAAGGCAAGATTATCGATCTCAACCAAAGCTTTTGTGATTCTGTGGGGTATAGCAAAAAGGAGTTACTTCAAAATTCTCATGCAATGATTAAGCACCCCTTGATGGATCCAAAAGAGTATACAAGACTTTGGCAAACCATTTTGGCCAAAAAAGTGTACAAAGGGTTGATTAAAAACAAAACAAAAGAGGGGCAAACGGTGTATCACAATACGACTATCATACCGCTGCTGAATAAAAAAAAGAAGATCAAAGCCTTTATCGCCCTTCGCTATGATGCAACTATAGAGATGGAAGCGATGAAGGAGTTAAAACAGATGATGCAGTCACTGCTTCAAAAAGAGCAAATGATGATGCACCAATCCAAACTTGCGCAAATGGGAGAGATGATCAGCATGATCGCCCATCAATGGCGCCAACCCCTCTCTGCAATCTCGGCTACTACGTCTGACCTTGATATCAAGATAGCGCTTGATGGCTTTGAGAAGGAGTATTTTAGTACCAAACTCAACAATATCTCAGAATACACTTCCCATCTTTCTAAAACGATTGATGATTTTAGAAACTTTTTTAAGCAAGATAAAGAAAAAGAGTTAACAGACTTTAAAACGATCGTCAACTCAGCTCTAAATATTATCGGTATGTCGCTTCGTAATAAAAAGATCGCTCTTGAAGTTGCGTATCAGTCATCAAATAGTATCTACGTGTATCCAAGTGAGGTACAACAAGTGGTGCTTAATCTGATCAAAAATGCTGAAGATGCTATCTTAGACAAAACCCCCGATGCCCCCCTTATCTATATCAAAAGCTTTCATAGTCACGGATATGAGTGCCTAGAAGTGTCTGACAATGGCGGCGGTATCTCCAAAGAAGTGGAGAAAAACCTCTTTAAAGCCTATTTTAGTACCAAAAAAGACAAAGACGGTACGGGATTGGGGCTGCATATGAGTAAAATTATTATTCAAGACCACTGCAAAGGAAAGATCTCATTTGGAAACAAAAACGGTGGAGCGGTTTTTACGATCAAGATACCTCAAGCCAATAAAGATGCCGTCAAAGCTAACTTTGCCAGAAATTAAAATGCGGCACTTTGAGCAACTGCTCTTTGTGCCCGTTCATCTTTGTTGTATCAAACCCATCCTCTACACAAAAAACAAAGCCTATATCATAATCTTTCATCGTTTGGAAAAACTCCATATTACTAAAGACTTTAAAATCCTTCACATCATATTCATCGATAAATATCACCCCTCTAAGCCCCTCTCTTTTGGGATAGTGCGTAAAGTTTGTATACAGATCGTGGAAAAGCTTTTTAAACTGCAAATTGATCCGTTGCAATACCACCTCTTTGTCGCTATCGCTGTATTTTTGCAGATCGATCGTAACAATCTTTGCTTTTTGCATCTGCTCTATGAAATTGATCGAATTTACCGATGCCATCTCCCCCGTTACTTCATGGTAGCGTCTTGTATTGCGTGTACTGGTAACAAACTCTTCTATAGCTTGAATATAATCATTTTTTCCCGTAGATATGTAGATATAGGGATACCCCTTTTGCGTTAGATGCTGCAACATAAACATCAATGTGTTTTTGCGGATATCATCTTTTTCCCCCATCAAAAAAACCCCGTTTGTAAATACCCGATTGGTAAACTCAATATCGTATCTTTTAAAAAAATCACTCTCTTTTTTTGCTCCAAACATGCTTTTGACACTTTCAAACATTTAATACCCTTTCCACATCATCAGCTGATTCAATTATTTTGTTTTCCAAATCTATATGTACTATGCTCAGCTCTAAATCATACTCTTTTAATAGATCGACATTTTTAATTTTTTGCACATCTTTTGTGCAATTATCTTCATGCAAAACTAAAAAATCATCCCCATAAAGCCTAAAGATATGCGAATTTATAAAGTACTCTTTTAAAATCGTGGCAAAATCACGCAAAACTTCATCTCCCCTACTCCATCCAAAGCTATTATTAAGATGAGTGAAATGGTGCAAATAAAACATATCACAGCAGCAAAAAGTATTGTTAAACTGATTTTGAATAAGTACCGTTTCAAGATAGTATCTGTTGTAACAATCTGTAATCTGGTCTTTAAAAAAATAAGCAAACCGCTCCTGTTCTAGTGCCGTTTTGGGATTTTGATTTATCTCATCGGGCAGCGCGACCTCTTGTAGTACGATCTTTGCAGCAGCAACCACTTCATGACAATAATCCCTGCCTGTTAAGCTTTGTAACTCGGCTATGGCATTTTGTCGCGATTTTTTACGTTTGTATACCCGTGTGGTCGTCATCGCATCAAAACTATCGGCTACACTCATAATCTTTGCAAGAGGATGAATATCTGCTTCGACGCTACCTTTAGGATAGCCGCTACCGTCACACTTTTCATGATGGTCATAGATAATATCGGCTAAATCTTTATACATCGGCATCTTATGCAGTATCTGATACCCCACCGTTACATGGTCTTGAATGAGTTGATACTCCAAATTCGTCAACTTTCCGGGCTTTAACAGTACTGCATCGGGAGTAGAAACCTTGCCGATATCGTGTAAAATCCCGGCTTTAAAAAGCAGATCGCACTCTTTTGTGCTATATCCCATCTGCTGCGCAATGAGCTTGGAGTATTTGGCTACGCGGTGGGAGTGTCCTGCGGTGTAAGTGTCTCTATTTTCGATCATATCCACAAGCGCAAACAGTGTCATTTCATAATTGAGCGTTTTTTCATGTTCTAGCTTTGTCGCTTGTGCTGTTTTAGTTTGCACTATCTGCTCAAGATTATTTTTATACTCTTTGTTTTGCATCGTTTGATAGAGCGTATCACACACTTTATACAACGCATCGTTTATCTGTGCATAATCAATCGGTTTCAAGATATATCCATCGACTCCAAGCTTGATCGCTTCTAAAAAATAATCCGCTTCACTATGAGCAGAGACAATAACGGTTCTTTGTATTTCATGCAAGGTTTTGATCTGCTTTAGCATCTGCAAACCGTCAAGCTTTGGCATCTTGATATCGGTAATGACAATATCAAAGCGTTGCGTTTGGTACAGTTTCAATCCCTCTTTGCCATCATATGCCACCGTTACCTTTTTAAATAGTTTCATAAAATATTTTTGCAACTGATTGTTCAACGTCACATCATCTTCAACATACAAAACCGTAAAGTACTTTGCTACCTTTTGTAACGATTTAATATCACTCAATCTCTTCTCCCTCATACTCAATAGGCAAGACAAGTTCAAAACATGCTCCGCCTTTGTAATTTTTTGCACTTATCTCTCCGCCTAAATGTTTATTGACAATGGTTTTAGACATATACAATCCAAGTCCCGTACCGTTTTGTTGCTGTTTGGTACTAAAGTAAGGATCAAAGACTTTATCCAATATTTCAGGATCGATTCCCCCGCCGTTATCGCATATTTGCAGTACGACGTGTGCGTCTTTATCGGTACTTTCAATACTAATTTTACCTGTTTTTACACCGCTTAAAGCGATAGCTTCTTTTGCATTTTTGATAATATTAATAAGAACTTGCAACAACTCTCTATCATACGTCTTGATCTCTTGCTGTGCGTGCAATCGTAACTGTACCTCAATACCATTATTTTCTAAACTTTTACCCATGATAGCCATCGCTTCACCTATAGCATCATGCACTAAGATATACCGCTTTTGTTTATCGGGTTTGAAAAAGTTCCTAAAATCATCGATCGTTTGGGAAAGATGCGATGTTTGCTTTAAGATATCTTGTAAATTTTGTCGTGTCTCCTGACTTTCTATATCACCAAGTTCAAGATCGGCTAAAATATTATTGACTCCCATAGAGATAACACTAATTGGCTGTCTCCACTGGTGGGCTATCATCCCTACCATCTCTCCCATTGCTGCGTGTCTTGATTGCGCAATAAGCATCTCCTCTTTTTGTGCCAACTCATTTTTAAGCTGCAACTCCCGGGTTAACTTTTGCTTGATACCGATAAAGTTTTGTATTACACCGTCTACGGAAACAGGAGCGATGATATTGTGCTCTACATAAACGGTGCCGTCTTTTCTTTGTACCTCTATATCCCCTTTAAACACTTCATAACTTTGCATCTTTTGACGCAATAGTTGCAAAGTGGGTATGTTTTTAGCACTGTGAGGAGAGTATGTATCGATCTTTGTATGCAGCAACTCTTCTTGAGCGTACCCCATCATCTGACTAATGCTTTGATTAACAAAAATGATCACTCCCTCTT
>JBNJHJ010000026.1:0-13534 GCA_051748365.1 Campylobacterota bacterium | reverse complement strand
GTAGGATTTAAAAACGAATATCTGGGCAAATAAAGTTTACGCTCTTTGTTCGACCATCTTATGCAATAGTTCAAAGACCCTATCGCTTGCCTTTTCCATCTCTTGAAAGTTTTTGATGATAGTATCTTTGTTTTTAGGATCCAACGCTTCACCGTTTTGCACAAACTGCATATTCTCAAGCGCTTTTTGATGCACCTCTTTGTGCGGAGAAGCTAACTGTTGATACGCTTGGGTATTGCCAAAGTGTTCTTTTGCCTCGCCTTCATACCACTGATGCAAGCGACACTGTGTATGGTCATTTAATCCGTGATCACGATTTTCAAACAATACGGCGTTGTAACTATCGGTTTTAAAAAGCATATGGTCGATTTTAAGCAGTGAAGAGTACAGCTGGGCTAACACGTTTGTAGCACTGCTAGCAGTACTTTGTGCATCATCGTTAAAGGTTTCTAAACTTTGTTTAAATGAAAGCACGTCTTCATTGGAACTTGTCGCTATCTCATTGATCTGTTCTGAATTAGACGCTATGCCGCCGCTTTCTTGCTGCAGTGTTTGAATAGCAATACCGATCTCACCGGTAGCTTTTTGTGTTCGCTCAGCTAACTTTCGCACTTCATCGGCAACCACGGCAAAGCCTCGCCCGTGTTCCCCTGCTCGGGCTGCTTCAATGGCGGCATTAAGAGCAAGCAAGTTGGTTTGTTCTGCAATATCTTTGATGAGATTGACTACCGACGTGATCTCGGTGCTTCGTTCATTGAGTGTAGCAATGGAATCATTATTATGCGCAATAAGCTGTATCAACTCTTGCAACTTATCGGCAATATCTTCTACAGAATACAATCCTTTTTGTGAATTTTTTGCAGTATCTTTGGATACCTTTACGATCACTTCAAGCGCTTCATTATTTTGTAACAGATCATCTTGAATCAGTTTAAACCCTTTGCTGATACCGCCGCTATTTTCTTCAAAAATCTGTTTTAATTCTCCGCTATACTGTGTTTTTTTGCTCTGTGCAATCGCTGCTACGGCATCATTGATAGGTTCACACGTACTTGCAAAACTCCCCTTTAATCCCGATACCTGCATCTTCCGAAAGCCCTCTCCCTCTGACGCTGCTAAAATTGAAGTAGAGGTTTCGCGCATAAACGCTTCTACTTGATCAAGCAGATTATTTATTCCCCACGCAACTTCACTTAAAAAGTGTTCTTTTGAGATATCACTCACTCGTTTTTCTAACTTCCCTCTTTGCGCATTGTCAATCACCGTTTGCAACTTTTGCACAAGGGGATCATCTGCGGCCCTTTGCTCACTATTTGGCATAATAAACACTGCAACAAGAACAACAAAAGCCACAAGAGCAGCCAAAATCGTACCCGTGATGATAAAATAGATTCCAAAAGCGCTCAGTGCAGATGAGAGTATTGCTATCTTATAATTGCTGAATTGTGATGACAAACTCTTCATAACTCATCCCCTTTTGTGCTAAAATCTCTTCTAATACTCTATAAGAGCGCTCCATCGATCCCCCTTTTTCTGCCTCTAAAAGCTTAGAGTACAGACCCTGGATAACCTCTAATGCTTTGGGATTGGGTTTACGACGAACGGAATAGTACCCTACTATCTTGCCGCTTGCATCAAGCGAAGCGGTTACGTTAGCAAACACCCAATAATATCGCCCGTCTTTGCAGAGATTTTTGACATACGCAAAGATCTCTTTTTTGTTTTGGATATGATCCCACAAAAGTTTAAAAACGATCTTTGGCATATCCGGGTGACGTAAAATACTATGGGGAGTACCTAAAAGCTCATCTTCGCTATATCCTGACATCTGTATAAAAATTTCATTGCCGTAGGTAATCTTGCCTGTAGTATCTGTTTTTGAGACGATAAAATCGCCCTCTTGCATCTGTTTTTCTTCATTTTTGGGGGTCGGTCGTTGCATTTTGTACTCCACATCGTTAAGATACTATCGCTTCTAATATGAGATTATAGAAGTATTATTGATTACCACCCCCTAATATCACACAAAAGTCTCAACTTTTGTGTGTCATAATATCTTCTATCTGTGCTTTAATATCGTCATAAACAAAACTTTCTTTAAACTTTTCAATCTTGCCGCCGCTTGCATTTTTGTGTCCACCGCCTCCAAAAAGTTCACTTGCAATACGCGAAACATCTGCACTACTATTACCGCGCAAACTCACTTTCCCGCGAAAGGAGACATCCATATAAAAATTATACTCAGGATTAGCAACCAAAAAGGCATTACCGATAACCGAGGATTTGCCGATACCGTATCCGACAAACCCTCTGTAACCTTTATACATAACACTCATGCGCTCTTTGTGCGCACTCATAAGTTCCACGACGCTTTTGGCAATCAAGTTATCTAGTATATCATCATTTTCTTTTACAAAGTATCTTTTTTTGATAAAAAAGCACGCTTCATCAAGTGCAATAGCTCCTTTGTCGATATACTCAAACGCTTGAGCGATCAGATAAAACTTATACGCTCTATCTTCTTGGGGAAAAACGATCTTATTAAACTCTCTTGCACCCTCAATCATCCCCATACACACTTTACCAAATTCAAATAAACTATCCTCCATCAGCCAGATATCTATAGCGTTGATAGCTTTAACCAACTGTTTATACCCGCTGATATCTTTGTAGTTTTTATTGAGATAATCGTATGTGATCTTTGTCGCACTTTTACTCACATCAAGATGGTACCAATCATGTTTTTGCGCACTGTCGCTTCCTGTTATGTGGTGATCAAGCAGTTGCAAAGAGATATTTTTACTACTTTTGGTACACTCGTTTTCGAGATAGCTACACTCTTTTGGACTCAGATTCAGATCCGTTACCATGAACAAAATATCCTCTTTTTCTTGGCTATTGATATCATCTACCATCTGCTGTAATCTTGCTTTTACTTCCGGTCCGTAGTTTGCGTTATAAAATGCTTTCTCTTCAAATACTAAATCAGTTAAAAATTGACACCCGTATCCGTCTAGATCAATGTGCGAAAGGTGGTATAACTTCATCTCAATCCTTTTTTCTTTTCTGTGATTTTACTAAAAAAGCTCCAAAGCTTCTTTAAATCGATACTTTTTTAAACAATCTTCTATCTTTTGAAACATCTGCAGCTTATTTGGCTCTAACTGCACATGTTGCAATCTTGCAACAATGGGTTCCCACCGATTTGGGCGTCTTGTTTTGATCGCTTCATGTAGCTGTGAAAACAGTTGTTCAATCTCTTGGGAACTAAGCTGCTCCCACTTGGCAGTTGATTTTTGTTGCGGTAACTTTTGCCCTAACTCCTGCGTAACGCTCTCAAGCTCTTGCTGTAACTGTTGCAACGTAGCTTCTCCCCTTTCATAAAGTTGCGCTACCCTATACAGATCAAGCGCAGCAATATTGCCGCTTAATCCTTTGAGTGTGTGTACGGCTTTGGGCAGATGCTCTTTTTCTAGCTTCTCAAGCTGCAACTGCGCATAGTTTTCGTAAAAATTATGCAATACCTTTTCAATCAGCGCCTGTTCTTTGAGATTGTGGACTAATTGTCGGTTATCGATAGTCCTAAACTGCTCTAAAATGGGTGTGTCTACTTTTTTGGGGTCTGTAATCTTTAAATCTATATAGTTGACCAATGTATCAAAAAAGCGTTCAACATCGATCGGTTTTGTGATGTGATAATCCATACCCGCAGCTTTTGTTTTTGCTATTTCACTTTCTAACACATTGGCACTCAATGCAATAATAGGTACCGTTTTATCCTCTTGTCGTATTCTTTTGGCAGCTTCATATCCATCCATTTTAGGCATCTGAATATCCATCAATATGAGTGCATACTGCTCTTTATTACTTAAATATAGCTCCACTGCCTCCTCGCCGTCATTTGCGATCACAACCTCAGCGTTGTATTGCTGCAACAAGCCTTGAATAATCTCTTGATTGGTACTATTATCCTCAACAAGTAAAATCTTTATTCCCTCAAGCAAGGCAGTATTTTGAGGATCTATATGAAGATTTTGTGCTTTTGTTTCATTGGTATGGTTTTGCAGCTTCAAACAAAAGGTAAAACTGCTACCTTTGTCCAATCTACTCCAAACCTCGATATCTCCGTCCATCATCTTTGCTAACTCTTTAGAGATAGAAAGCCCTAATCCCGTGCCACCGTAGTTTCTAGTTGTGCTACCGTCTGCTTGTGTAAAAGAATCAAATAGGCTTTGCTGCTGTAGCGTACTTAATCCTATACCGCTATCACTGATGACAAAGCAGTAGCGCTTTTTATGTTGTCGTATCTGTACTTTCACATACCCCTCATGGGTAAATTTAATAGCATTACTTAAGAGGTTTAACAGCACTTGCGATATTCTATAGGGGTCTCCTACTACCTTTGTATTTACATTTTTATCGATTTCAAGACTGCACTGCAACCCTTTTTGTTTGGCTTTTAACTCCATATAGTCTTTTATATCTTCAACAATATCTTCTAAATCAAACTCTATCATCTCAAGCGTTACTTTCCTTGCTTCAATCTTGCTAAAATCTAAAATATCGTTGATGATATGCAGCAGTGATTTGGAAGACTTTTCTATCTTGTGGATGTAATCTTGCTGCTTTTGTTCAAGGCGGGTCTGCTTAAGCAGATAGAGCAACCCGATAATCGCATTCATCGGTGTTCTGATCTCATGGCTCATATTCGCCAAAAATGCCGATTTTGCTCTTGTTGCTTCTTCGGCTTTAAGCTTTGCAGCTTCTAACTGTTTGTTTAATCCTTGCAGTCTTCTATTCCAGTACACAATTGCAAGCAAGATGATTAAGGAGACAACGATAACTTGCCATGCTAAGGTATAGTCAACCCCTTTTTCATACTTTATCGCTACCCACTTGTTAAAGATAGATTGCGCTTTTTCGGGCTGAAGGTCTTGTACGATCTTTTCAAAGATTTCAAGCAGCTGTATATCATCATTGCGCACTCCGATACCCAACTCCCACTTCTCATCAAAGCGCCCTGCAATTTTGAGATCAGATGAAAATGTTTGCTGAAACGCATACCCCACATCCGCAAGCGAACCGATAAATCCAAAATAGTCACCATCTGATACGCCCTCTAAGCCTTCATACACAGAATCAACCTCAATCAGTTGCAAAAGGGGGTATTTTTTCTCTAAAATTTCGGTAAATGCGTAATCTTTGACAATAGCAAGTCGTCTTCCCTGTAGCTTTTCAAAATCATCCACAAAGGTAACTTCACTTTTTGTCGCAAGAACTAAAGGAACGGATATATAGGGGCTTGTAAAGTTCAGATACTCACTTCGATCGGGCGTTTGCATCGCTAAAGAGATGATATCGCATCTTCGATCTTTAGCGTATTGTAGCGATTGTGTCCAGTTTTTTGTGGGGACTATTGTGATATCTACATTTAAATGCTGTTTAAAAATTTCAAAAAAATCTGCCGCCATTCCCCTGTGCTGTCCATCTTCATAACTTTCATACGGCATCCACTGCGGATCGACACACATCTTGATCTGTCTCTTCTTGCTCAGATACTGCATCTGCTCCTGTGTAAGCAGCGTATCGCTATAAAGCTTTGTTTTATGTGTATCGTAATCAAGCCATTTTTGCTGCAGTTTTATATACTCTTCATAGGAGATATCAGCCCTTGCTTTTTCCAAAATATCGCGTAAAACCATATTGTTTTTATTTGTTGCTAGTGCAAGATCAATATGAAACATCGCATCATCGATAAACTCATTGACGACAATATCATCATACCCGTACTGTTTCATATTATACAGATACATTCCATAACTCCCAAGCGCAGCATCTGCTTTTTTATTGCTTAAAGCCTCTAGCGATTGCGCGACGTTATCGACCAATACAAGTTCGATATTTGGATAGTGTTTTTGAAGCAACTCCTCTTGATAAAACCCTCTGATTACAACGATCTTTTTGCCGTTGTAATCACTTAAACTTTTATATTTTTCAAAATCTTCATGCGTAAAGAGTGTTGAAACTGTTTGCATATAGGGGTTTGTAAATGCAAACTTTTTGTTTCTTTGCGGCGTTTGTGCAGTATTGAGCATCACATCGATCGTTTCATCTTCTAGCATCTGCATATACTCATCCCAAGTATGCCCTGTGACAAACTCTACATTTAACCCCGCTTTTGCGGCAATCAGACGGATATAATCGATCGATAGCCCCATAGCAATACCATCTTGTTCATAATTATACGGTGCCCAATCACTCTCATTATGTACCCGTATTGTAGGATTGTTTTGAATATACTCTTTTTGCTCTTTTGTTAGCGTAACTTTGCTGATATCATGCTCTTTTGCTAAGTTGAGCCAACGCTTTTGTAGCGTAAAGAGTTTACTTTTTTCAATGGATGCTAATGTTTTGTCCAAAATCGCAACAAAGATACCCCAATCTTTACGTATCGCCATATTTTCGGTGCTAAATAGCATCGTATTAGAGTCAAGCTTGAATGATTGCAGCCCAAAAAGCGTATGCTTACCGATAAGATAACGATTGACCATATCAGTTGAGACAAACGCGTCGATTTTAGCATGAGATACATCTTGCAAACCCTGCAGATTGTTATCGTAGTATTGCAGCTGAATTTGCGGGTAATAACGGCTAATAATGTCATCATAGATGTAGCCTTTGACCACTCCGACTGTTTTACCTGTTAAATCGTTTAAGCTTTCTACCTGCTTTGAAGATTTTGTCACGATACCGAAATTATTTTGAATAAGCGGTGCGGTGAAAAGGGCGTATTCGTAACGTTCAGGTTGGGGCACCATCAAAGAGATCGCATCAAGCTCTTTGTTTTTAAGCCCGGCAACGGCTTCATTCCAACTTTTTTCATACTCATAGACAAACTCTATGCCTAAACGGTCGCTAAGAATATCTAAAAGCTCTTTGACATACCCTGTAACTTTGCCGTCTTCTACAAATATAAAGGGATTGTAATCTTTTTCTATATGCAATTTCACCTTTTGATGTGTTGCTAAAAACTCTTTTTCTTTTTTTGACAGTTGCAGCATCTTTGCATACTTTTCATAATCAAAAATATACAGATTCAAAAGCTCTTTAATATCATAATCGGTATCGACAATACCGAGTTTTTCATACATATCGATATTGAGTTTCACAAGCTCAGGAGCTACAGAACCCAACTGATAGGTACCTAATTTAAAGATTTGACGGGTTTGCTTTGCTTCATACAAAAGCGCTTCTTTGGATTTTCTTTGGGTATATTTATCATAGATAAGATCTACAATCTCCTCTTGGTGCTCAAAAGCATACTCCCATCCTCTGTTTGTTGCTTTAACAAAATCTGCTACGAGCTTTGGATTGTGTAGCGCAAAAGTTTCACTCGTAAAAAGCTCTACGTCGTATGAATATAATCCATACTGCGCAGGGTTTAAAATATTGTACTGCACATTTTTTTGATCAAGTTCATACGGTTGCGCCGTCACAAAGATACTCATCGCATCGATCTTGCCGCTAGCAAATGCATCTACGCTATACTCATGATCAATAAGTTCAAAATCATTTCGCATAATTCCAAACTCATCAAGCATCGCCCCTATAGTCGTGTAATTGATTTCACGCTCTACCCCCATTATCTTCTTACCCCTAAGATCTGCCGGGCTTTTGATAGAGGGCTGGGTCACAAGCGCAAGGGCGTTTTGTTTAAAATAAGAGGCAAGTAGCACGATCGGCTCCCCGCGCAAACGCTCTAAAATCAGTTGTGAAGAAAAGATGCCAAACTCGGCTTCTTGGGACACAACCTTTTTGGAAACATCCATATGGCTCTCATACTCTATCAACTCTACCTCTAGACCGATATCTTCATAATACCCCCTCTCAATTGCTGCATAAAACCCTGCAAATTCAAATTGATGTTTCCACTCAAGCTGGACACTCACTTTTTGTAACTCTTTTGCTTCAACGCTCAAAAAACAGAGAATAGATATAAAGATAACTTTAAGCACGGTTCATTCCTTACGTATCAAAGTTATCTATTATAACCAAACAATTTTTTAAATATACAAAAATAACACCGATATCACATTAAGACCTTTTTAAGACCTTTTTATTGTATTATTGTACAGATCCAATCAGTAAAGCGGGAGTTTAGATGCAAGAATCTACAATATTAATTGTTGACGACACCGTGACAAATATCGATGTCTTAACAAAACTGTTACAAAGATATGATCCTATAGCTACTACCAATGCAGAAGATGCACTAGATATTTTAAAAGATGAGGCGATTGATCTGATCTTGCTTGATATTATGATGCCGGGGATGGATGGGTATCAGATGTGTCAAAAATTAAAAAATGATCCAAATCTGTCACACATACCTATTATTTTTATTACGGCTAAAGGGGCGCAAGACGATATTCAAAAAGGGTTTGAACTCGGTGCGGTTGATTATATCACCAAACCGTTTAACCCCACCGAACTCTTAGCAAGAGTAAACACGCATCTAGAACTCAACTCCTACCGCAAATATCTCGAACAAAAGGTACAAAAACAGTTAAGAGAAAACCGCTTAAAGCAGCAACTTTTACACCAACACTCAAAACAAGCAGCCATAGGAGAACTGTTGATGCATATTGCCCATCAATGGAAACAACCACTAAGCGAACTTGGCGCGATGAATCTTTATACTATGGGAAAGCTGCAACTACAGCATCAGTTTTCCGCTACAGAGATTGAACAAAACTGTCAAAAAACAGAACAGGTTTTGCAGTTTATGTCCCAAACGATAGAAACGTTTCAAAACTTTTATAAACCCACACAAAAAGAGAGTTTTTTTACCGTAGCACAGGCAGTTGATGAAGCGTGCAATATCGTAAGCGCTACATTTGAGTACTTTGGTATCAATCTTTGTATCCACAAAAAAGAAAATCCCAAAGCATACGGCAATGCAAATGAATATGCACAGGTAATCTTAAATATCTTAAACAATGCCAAAGATATTTTTTTGCAAAATAAGATCAAAGAACCTACCGTTACTCTCACGGTACACTCAAATGATCAAAGATCACTAGTAACGATTGAAGACAACGGCGGCGGATTTAGTGATACAGACCTAGATACTGTTTTTACCCCCTTTTGTAGCGGTACCAAAAGCACAGGCTTAGGGCTGTATATGTCAAAGACTATTTTAGAAAAAAACGGTGGCTGCTTGCAGGTACAAAACGATAAAGACGGTGCTTTATTTAGCATCTATCTATAAGGACACAATGATGAAACGACTTAAAAATTACAATCTTTTGTTTTTAGAAGATAACGCCTCTTTTGCAAAAGATACGATCAATATGTTTTCGCTCTATTTTAATAGTATCTACCATGCTACAAGTATCAAAACAGCACTACAAACGCTTGAGCAATCGGTAGTACATCTTATTATTTCAGATATCAAAGTAGATGACGGCAATGCCTTAGATTTTATTACTCAAGTAAGAGATCAAAACAAAGATATCCCTATTGTGATCTTAAGCGCTCACAAAGATGAAGAGTTTTTACTCAAAGCGATTCCTTTGAATCTCACAGAGTACCTCATCAAACCGATGGATTTTGAAACCTATACACAAACACTGCAAAAAGTCGCACCGCTACTTGATTCACTCTACAACAAAACACAAAAGTTATGTGATTGTATCGAATATGATTATGCAGGCAAGAGGCTTATTGTCAATACAAACTGTATCAAACTCACCAAAAAAGAGATTTTGTTTTTAGAACTTTTGATCGATAAAAAGGGAGCATGTGCTTCAAAAGAGGAGATTGAAACGATTGTTTGGGAAGAAAAGGCAATGAGTGATGCCGCGCTGAAAAATTTCGTACTACGACTTCGGAAAAAATTGCAAAAAGATATTATTCACACGATACCGAGTGTTGGATTTTGTTTGGGAGAAGAGTAAAAAAAGCAACCCCGAAAGGTTGCTTTTTAAGGATAACTATCCTAAAAACGGGTTAGCGTATAGTGCAATAAGTGCAATTACAAGCGTATAGATAACCTGTGCTTCGATCATCGCTAATGCGATAAACATTGTAGTCATAAGCTTTCCGCCTAGACCGGGGTTTCTTGCAGTACCTGCGATTGTAGCAGCAGCTGTGTTCCCCATACCGATTGCACCACCAAGTGCAGCCAAACCAAGACCTACACCGGCAGCAACTACCGAGTACGCTTGAATCATTGCAACGCCATCAGCAGCAAATGCAACTGAAGCGAAACCTACCATTAAAAGAAAAAGTTTTTTCATTTCAATACTCCATTAAAAATTTACAAAGTCCGTTCGGCTTGCGGTAAACGATAACTCACCGAGTATATCGCCAACAGCGGCATAAATGCCCTCTGTTTCCCTACTTATCACTTTGTTGTTGCGATTTTATCTAAAATAATCTAAATTTTTACTTATTGTGCATACTCTTTGGTGGCCAGTTCAACTTTTTTACCCTTTTGCGCAAGCACTACAACATCAATCACATCACCTTCATTAAAATACTGTTTTACATCATTTACACGCTCTTTGGCGATTTTTGATACATGCAGCAGTGCTTCGTATCCGTCAATCTCTACAAACGCCCCAAAATCAACCACTTTTTTAACCTTACCTTTGTAGGTTTTGCCCTCTACAAAGCTCGGTGGCGTATCGGCTTTAGTAAGGTTTTGAATATACTCTTTAGCTCCACCGACACTCTCTTTATTATCTCCGGCTAGCTTTACCGTTCCGCTGTCACGATCAAGATCGATACTCACATCAAACTTTTCAATGATCTTTTTGATCGTACTGCCTGCTTTGCCGATGACGCTAGCAATAGCACCGGGGTCGATGCTAAAAAGCTCTGTACTTGGCAACGCTTTTTCATTAAGCTCAATCTGTGCATCGGCTTTTTCCATCAATTCAAGAATATGCAGTCGTGCTTTTTTTGCTTGAGTGAGCGCATCTTGTAAGATATGCGTTTCAATGCCGCCTAGCTTGATATCCATCTGCATCGCCGTGATTCCGTCTTTGCTACCTGCAACTTTGAAATCCATATCCCCATCGGCATCTTCTAAGCCCATGATATCCGTAAGCACCGCATACTCATCTCCATCAGTCACTAAGCCCATGGCAACCCCTGCTATAAGATCTGTCATCGGCAAGCCCGTTGCACGCAGTGCTAAACATCCGCCACACACCGTGGCCATCGAAGAGGAGCCGTTACTTTCAAGAATCTCTGAAACCAACCGTACCGTTTCCTCACTTTGCAGTGATGATTCTAATGCTCTTTTTGCTAAGTTTCCATGGCCTAGTTCTCTACGCCCGGGAGCGCCTACATATTTTGCTTCCCCGACGCTAAATCCGGGAAAATTGTAATGCACCATAAAGTTTTCATTTTGTGTTTGATCTTTTGTCAGCAGTTCAAACATCTGCGCATCTTTATCCCCGCCAAGCGTTGTAGCAACAAGAGCTTGCGTTTGCCCTCTTGTAAAAAGACACGACCCGTGTACCATCGGTAAGATATTTGTCTCAATAGAAATTGGGCGCACCTCATCAAGTGCCCGCCCGTCCACTCTTTTTCTATCTGCAAGAATCATATTGCGCACAACGGTTTTTTTGTACTTTGCAAGCACCTTTGCAACCAGTGCTTCATCCCAATCATTTTGCGTAGCAACCTCTTTAGCAATCTTTGCTAATCCTGAAGCTCTTTCACTTTTTGCCATCTCAAGCAGTGCTTCTTTGACACGCTGTGCTACATTTTGTTGCACATAATCATAGATCTGCTCATCAAGTTTTTCCTCTTTAAGCACGACCTCTTTGTTTTTCTTTTTGTAAGGAGCAAATGCGGTGATATAGCTTTCACATCCCGCAGTGATCGCCTTTTTGGCAAACTCGATCGCCTCTACAAGCGTATCTTCGCTAACGGCATTATTTTTTTGTATCGCTACCGTTGCCATAGCAGGTTCAGCAATGGCATCTACTGAACTTACTTCCATCGTTTTGTTGGATTTCATCTCAATCATCAACAACTCTTCTTGCGTTCCGGCAATGAATAGATCCATGGTTGAATCTTGCTGATTATCAAGCACCAACTCCCCCTCAACCATGCCTACGCGCACAGCACAAACGTGCTTATCAACGGGAATACTAGAACTATACAGTGCAGCCGATGCGGCATTCAGTGCAGCTACTTGTAGGTCGGTTTTTTCATCGGCACTTAAAACAAACAGCGTCATCTGTACCGGATAGTAAAACCCCTTTGGAAAAAGCGGACGGATACTTCTATCGATTATCCGTGATGTAAGAGTTTCAAAATCCCCGGGTTTTGTCTCTCTTTTGACAAAGCCTCCCGGAATCTTTCTTGCTGCGTATGCTTTTTCTATATATTGCACCGTAAGAGGTAAAAACTCTTCATCCACAGGATCTTCATCCATCACAACCGTTGCTAAAATAACCGTATCATTTACCTTATAAAGTACCGATCCGTCTGCTTGTCTTGCGACCTTATCAAATTCAAAAATCTCTTTTTTATTGTTTACATCAACTGTACAATTCACCCATTTCTCCTATTTAAAATTTCTATAATAAAACTTCGTTCCGACATAATCATCAACCGCAAAGGGGGTATAGATCTCATCTGTTACGACATTTAACTCACTTTGCAAATCCTTTGGCATCACGGGAGCGGCAAAATACACGTTTTTTGCACCAAGCCCGATGACGCTTTTAATAGCACACATCACGCTCATTCCCGTCTCTGCTCCACAATCTACAAGTATAACATAGATGTTATCAAATCTAGGTATCGGCTCTCCTTTGCGGTGCTTGTAAATTTGCGGGACTATCTGCTCATCGTACCGCCTTGAAGCTTGGTTGTAGATAAAGTCCTCTTTGATATCAAAACTTTTTGCCAACTCTTTATACATCACGATATCTTTTGTTTCACTCACTCTTGCAATATCAAGCTCATGATTGTTAGGCGCTTTGATCGCAGTACTTACAAGAAGTTCTTGCGGTGAACTTGTGATCTTAGCGATCTTTTTTGCAATCGTCTGTGCAGCGGGGCTAATGGCTACTACAACGCTATCAAGACGTCTTAAACGATTAAGCGGCATCGTATCAAGGAGTTTATTTGCTGCATCATCCATATCTTCAAACAGTTTTTGACATACTATCTTCACCTTTTCATCCTCCTAGAGTATCGTTTGTGCAATGCCGCCTATGGGTACAAGATTGATCTCAAACATCACCCGCGTATCTTTTTTAGATCGTGTTTGGTTATTCGTCAAGATAGGCGTCGTATTTTCACTAAAAGTCACTTTATAATCCCAACAATCTCGGTTCATCGAAAAGCCCACCTCTTTTTTCTTCATATAGCTTTGCGTATAATCATAATCTGCACTTGCAAAGAATCTGTACTCAAAAAAATTATACCCCACAGCTGCGGTAAGATAACTATTGTAATTTCCTTCAAAATCGTTGCTATACAGATGCCGAAGCGTCATATCATA
>JBNJHJ010000025.1:0-13819 GCA_051748365.1 Campylobacterota bacterium | reverse complement strand
TTAAGTGATGCGTTTATCGATTCCAATAGACAAAACTTTATCGTTTGGGACGGTAGCGGCAGGTTTTTAGCTAAACAGATCATTCAAAAAGAGTATGAAGATGTAGTCTATGAGGATTTATCCGTTTTTCAAAGGCAGCAGCTTGTGTTTGAACACTATATGAAAGAAGCGCAAAACAACTACAAACAGCAAACACTGCAAAAACACCCCGTACCAAAGCCCGATGAATTTTTAAGCGATCGTGAAAATCTGCAACTGTTTCATCAACATAGTCTCAAGATGCACCGTGCGCAGCTTGAGTGGGAATTGAATTTCCAAACGTATGAAAAAGAGGTGATGCAAAAAACAATTGCGGCACTGTATGGCGCGATGGAGATTGAAAACTTAAGCTACGATCCTCACGGTGAAAAACTGTATATGCAGATACAATCAGCGCATAACGGGTTCCAAACGATTGTATTTATAAAACAAGATGGTGAAGGTGCAAAAAAAATACGCAATAATCCCGATCTTTTGCAGCCTGTGGTGTATTTTGATCTTACAAACGGATCAAGGGTGTATGTAGGAACTTCGATCAAAAGCGGCGATGCACTCTACATTGCGCAAGAATCGGAAGATAACTTTGTGCGTGATGAAGAGTTTAGTATCGAGTATAACGGGGAGGTGGTGTTTGATTCACAAGAGATCGCTACCTATGGAGTGCCCAAAAACGTTACCCCTCCAAAGTGGTACGGAAATCCTGCCGATAAAGAGGCGGGTGTGTATTGGGGGTATGGTGTAAGTACCGATGCAGGGGAAGCAAAAGATTTAGCGCGCGCAGATTTGGCCAATGCGATACAGGTCACGGTCGATTCAAAAGCCGTCAGTTCCACTCAAAGCAGCGGCAACGACGTCTCATCAAGTTATAAACAAGATGTATCGCTAGTAAGTAAAGATATCGTTTTAGAAGATACAACAACGCCAAAAAATGAGATGAAAGACGGGTATTGGTATACAAGAGCGCAATATGTACTACCAAATTGAAAAAACAAATAACCACACACTAAACCCCGCTGCCGTAAGCAAAAGAGGCAGTTTAAAGCGGTCGTTGATTGCAAGTAGTGAAAGTGCGATATAGAGATAATAAAACCATGCCGGCGTGCTTATGGCGTAGGTAGGAATGTTTTGCGGGAGTGGAAACTCCAAAAGATGCCCCGCACCGATAGCGTGCATAAACAGTGCAAAGGGATAAAAAAGAGTAAAAAGCAGCGTCAGTGGGAGTGAAAGCAGTTGATAGAGCGAGGTAACGTCAAAAAAGTAGTGTGTAATGGGTAGCATCATAATAAAGACCCACACCGTAATGGCAAGCGTGGTGAGGATTTTTGAATCGGTTTTGAGCCAATCAAGCAAAAGATAGATATAAAACACACCGCTAACGCTAAAGAAAAAGCTGAGTGAAAAAAGTAAACTTGGATCTAACACCGCAAGCACGGTCACGACAAAAAACAAAAAGGAGTAGGTCAAGATAGAAACTCCTAGCAGTACAAAAACCCACCCAAAAACAAGCATCGCATACGCTCTTATAAGCGAAGGCGGAAAATCGGTAACAAAAAGATAGATTCCAAGTACTACAGCTACTACTAGCCCTAAATCAAACAGTTCATGGCGATAGGGGAAAAAGCGCGTATGCAAATAGCGATAAGGAGGTCGCATCAAAAAATACAAAATAGCTGAAAGAATCCCTAAATGAAAACCGCTAAGAGCGATGAGGTGGCTAACTCCTAAGCTTGCAACGATATCGCGCAACTGCTTTGATAGCGGTTTGGCTAAAAAGATCGCTTCGTAAAACTCGCTAAAAGAGGCACTGTTTGGGTGTTGGTTTTGAATAAACTCTACGGCAGGTTCATGGCTGCTGTAGGCTTTGAGGATATAAGAAGGTGCGTAAAAGGTCGTGATATAATCGATAAATGAGATATCGACACTGTTTAAAAATAGTAGTAACTGCACATCATAGCCGCTTAAATCTTTTATCTTTTCGCGTGTGGTGGTATAAAAAGTAAGATCGTTGCTTTTTAGCTTTAAAACCATATAATCTTTTTTGGGGTATTGGGTGATGACATGGGCGTTAAGTGTTTGTTTTTCATTGGATAAAAAGTTTTTGTATTGATAGTGAGCAATAAGCAGTTGCACCCCTATTAGCAGGGTGCAAAAAGACAAAAAGAGCATCCACTGCTTGGGAGATTGAAAAAGGGCGGGAGCTGATAGACGCACGATTGCCTACTAGATAGGGGGTACTTCGATGTTTCCCTCTTTGGTATCGATGTTTTGATACTCTATCTCGATACTTGGACCGTTTGCACTTTCTTCATCTACAAAGCGCGTAAATCTTTTTTGAAATACAAGATTTACCGTTCCGGTTGGACCGTTTCTCTGTTTTCCGATGATGATCTCTGCATCCTCTTCCTCTTTCATCCGAAATTCGCTTTTGTAATCTTTGCCTTCGGCTTTGGCTTTCATCTCTTTTTCTTTCTCTTTGGCTTCACGGTATACATCATCACGGTAGACAAAGAGGATGATATCGGCATCTTGTTCAATCGCTCCGGATTCTCTTAAATCACTCAGCATCGGGCGTTTATTTTCTCTAGCTTCAAGTCCACGGTTAAGTTGCGAAAGAGCGATAATGGGGATCCCTAACTCTCTTGCAAGCAGCTTTAGACCCCGAGAGACTTCACTGATCTCTTGTTGGCGGCTTTCACTTCCCTCTCCCGTCATCAGTTGCAAATAGTCAATCACGGCAACGGAGATCTCGGGATGTTTGGATTTGAGTTTGCGCAGCTTTGTACGCACATGGTGGATCGTAGCGTATCCGTCATCATCGACAAAGAGTTTACTGGTTTTAAGTTCATTAGTTGCGCTACTAAGACGGCTCCACTGCTCATCGTTAAGATTTCCCACACGAAGCTCTTGTAGCGGAATAGAGGTGTGTACACTCAACATCCGCAGCATCAACTGCTCCGCAGGCATCTCCAAAGAAAACACCGCCGCTCCCTCGCCGCGAAGTACGGTTTTAAGCACCATGTTTAAAATCAAAGCCGTTTTTCCCATCGCAGGACGTGCAGCAAGTATGACAAGATCCCCCGCACCAAAGCCCGATGTTTTGTCATTAAGCGCGCGAAATCCCGTATCTACCCCTATGAGTTTAGAGTTTCCTCTAGCTTTCATCTCTTTGATGAAATCCATCGTATCGCTGATCATCGTATCGGAGTTTTTAAAATCTTCGGTGATATTATCTTGCGTGATCTTATAGAGTTTTTGCTCAATCTCATCCATCAAATCACTGCTTTTATGCTCCTCTTCAATGGTGAGCTTTTTGATTTGAGAGCTTAAATGCACCAACTCCCTTTTGATCGATAACTCTTTGAGTTGCTTGATATATGCAGTGGTATTGACAATAGCATTGCTTGATAATATATCTAAAAACTCATTTTCGTTAAACTGTTTGTGCTGCTGTAGATACTCTTTTAAAAAGTATTCATCGATGGGTTTGTCATCTTTAAAAAGCTTCTCCATCGCTTTGAAGATGTTGACGTGAAAGGGGTGGTAGAAATCTTTGGGCTTTAGTGCTGCTGCGATCTCTTCGTAGAGTTGTGAATCATAGATGATACTACTTAAAATAGCCTGTTCGATATCGATATTTGATAAGCCTTGGGTCAAATGCTATCCTTAAAGTTTTTTACAATGATACCACATTAGCTGTTATGCGCGGCTTTTTCTACCTCTGCGACAAAGCGCTCAAGCAACTCCCGCTCACCCAGTTTTGCAACCACCTCTCCTTTGACCATCACAAGTCCGCTGCCTTTGCCGTACGCTATGGCTACATCGGCGTGTTTTGCTTCCCCGATGGCGTTGACCACACATCCCATCACCGATACGTCAAGGGGTTTTTTGATATGGGCTAAGCGCTTTTCTACCTCATTGACCGCACTTACGAGATCAGCTTGCAGCCTACCGCAGGTAGGGCAGGAGATGATATTGATCCCCTCTTTAAGCGCGCCGCTATCTTTTAAAATAGCTTTAGCTACTTTGATCTCCTCTTCAAGTTCGCCCGTAATCGATACGCGCATCGTATCACCGATCCCATCAAGCAGCAGCGCCCCAAGTCCGATAGAGGATTTCACCGTTGCGTGAAAGGTTGTTCCTGCTTCGGTAACTCCTAGGTGAAAGGGATAATCAACCTGTTTGCGCAAGCCTCGATACGCCTCTACCGTTCGCCCAACATCGCTTGCTTTTAAAGAAACTTTTATCTGTGTAAAATCAAAATCTTCTAACAGCTTGATATTATACAGTGCCGATTCTATCATCGCTTGAGCGGTTGGTCCGAATCTATTTTCAAACTGCTTTTCCAAACTGCCTGAATTCACCCCGATACGGATAGGGATATCTGCGTCTTTACACGCATCGACCACCTCTTTGATGCGCTTTTTGGAACCGATATTGCCGGGGTTGATGCGGATACAATCAACGCTTTTTGCCGCAATGAGTGCGTATTTGTGGTTAAAGTGGATATCTGCAACTAGGGGCAAGGATATCTGTTTTTTTATCTCACTCAGTGCGTGAGCACTTTGCAAGTCAGGAACCGCAACACGCACGATATCACATCCTGCAAAGTGCAAGCGTTTGATCTGCTTGATAGTGGCTTGGATATCTTTGGTATCGCTAAAGGTCATGGATTGCACCGAAATAGGTGCATCGCCGCCTACGGCAATATCCCCGACATATATCTTTTTGGTAGGGTATCTTTCAATCACTATGCTTTTCCTTTTTGAGGTAGATGGGTCAAATCAAGTATAAAAGCGCTGCCTTGACTGCTTGAATCGATATTGAGTCCTATCTTGTGCGTATCGCAAAACTCTTTGACAATCGCTAACCCCATTCCAAAGCCCTCGTTTGAACTATTTTCTTGGTAGTAACTATCAAATACTACAAACAGATTTTTTGTATCGATTCCGATGCCGCTATCTTTGATAATTAGCTTTGTACCCTCTGTATAGATTTTAACAAAACCCTCTTTTTTATTGTATTTTATCGCATTTGAGATTAGATTATCCAGCACACGCATAAACCCGTGCTTGTCGCTTTTGATAAAAAGCGGTTTGACTTCGTTTATTAGCGTAATATCGCCTTTGATATCTTCAAACTTATGTAACGACCTCTCAACGGCTTCATGCAGGTTAAAATAATCATGCTCAACCGAGTGTACCTCTTTTTTGATGCTGTACTCCATCTGTTCATACAACTCTAGCAGATTTTGGCACGCTGTTTCGATGCGGTCAAGCTTTTGAAGCATCTTTACATCATCGATCTTTTTTCGCAGCATCTTTGTATTGATATCGATGGTGGCAACGGGAGTGTTGAGTTCATGGAGCGTTTTTTTCACAACCGATCTGAGCCGGTTTTTCTTTTCAAAAAGTGCTTCAAATATCCCGTAGGAAAAAAACCAAAACAAAAAGATCCCTAAAAGGATCAAAAATGAGGAGATAAGAAAAAAGTTTTCTTGCGTAAACCCAAACTTATCGGTGATGAGTTGATTGGCAAAAAGGACACTAATAATCACCACCGCCACTACGATACTAATGAGTATCACAAAACCTTTATTGAAGTTCAAATCGGTATCCTACGCCTTTGATATTGATAATGGAGTGTTGTGGGAGTATCTTTTTTAAGCGGTTGATATACACGCGAAGCGAACCTTCGCTAAACTCCTCTTCGCCCCAAATGGCATCTTGAATCTGCTCTTTGGAGATCACTTGTGATCTTTTTTGAATAAAAAGCTTCAGTAGTTGCAGCGCTTTAACCGTCACTTTCAAATCATTACCCTCATGCAGTAATCTACAGTGGTTAAGATCAAAAACAACGCCGTTACTAAATGTGATCTCATCGACGAGTTTCCCGCTTCTTTTTAAGATCGCATGCAGGCGTAGCAACAATTCATCCAGATCCACCGGTTTGGTCAAAAAATCATCTGCGCCGCTATTGAACCCCTCTTGTAGCGTTTGTTTATCTTTATATGAAGTTAAAAAAAGTGCGGGAGTGTTGTCGCTTGATTGGCGCAACTCTTGAAGCAGCTGCTTCCCGTCACCGTCGGGGAGGTTGATATCTAAGATATACAGGGCGTATTCATGCCCAAAGGTTGCCTCAATCGCTGCATCAACCGTTTGCACCCAGGTAACGCTAAACTCCTCCTCATCTAAAAACTCTTCTAAACTCGCGCCAAAAAGGGCATCATCTTCAAGCAGCAGTATCTTTATTCGTGGCAATCTAAGATCCATTTCTCTTCATCGACGATATATTCATATCCGCTATAGATCGTATACAGACCAAACAAAAGCACCGCAAGTGCCGCAAGTTTGACCATGACGCTACGAAAACTACTTTGTGAAAATCGCCCGACAAAAAACCCAAGAGAAAAAAGAGCAGGAATGGTAGAAAGCCCAAACACAATCATCACAAGTGCGCCTAAAAGCGGATCGCCGGTACTTGCAGCAGTGATAGCAAAAAAGTAAACAAACCCACAGGGCAAAAGCCCATTAAGCATCCCAAGCATATAAAAAGAAAACAAAGAGTTTGATTTTAAGAGTTTTTTGAAATTGTTTTGGTACCAACTGTTTTTGGCAAAGGAGTGTTCTATTTTTTGCAAAAACTGCATCTTGCCCGCAAGTGACAATCCCGCTAAGATCATTGCAACGCCTGCAAACATCAAAAGTGTTCCGTTAGCGGTATTGCTAAAGGTAGCCACTCCGCCTAAAAATCCAAACAGCGCTCCAAGCAGACCATAGGTGCTCACGCGACCAAGTGAGTAGAGCAGATGGGCTAAAGATTGGGTTGTTTTGTTCCATTTTGATTGTACTTTGGTGCTTGAGTAGGCAATAACAATACCCCCGCACATCCCGATACAGTGTCCAAAGGAGCCTAAAAACGCTATAGTGATGATTGAAAAAAGATTAATCGCTTCCAAGAAGTTGCCTTTTTATTATGGGATTGGTGAGGTTTTCACCCCGCAGCATCATGCGCTGCATCGTTTCATAATCGATAAACCCCTCTTGCTTGTGTTCATATGCGCCAAATCCATAGAGCATCGGGGTCGTATCGGTGCGTGAATACCACGCTTTGCGCCCATCTATCCATCGCTTGCTATCTTTGCTCATCACCCAGATCACTGCACTATCTTCAAAATCTCTTTGGCTGATCCAGTTTGCCATACCGCCGTGATCGTGAAAAAACCAGGTTTTGCCGTCCTTAGCAACGACTTGTGATGCGTACTCAAGCGTATCGATGATCATCCCGCAATCGCTATCTTGATACTTGCCAAGTTCTATCTCAAGGGGTTTTTGCTGGGTGTTACCGCTGACCATCACAACGTTTCTTTGCTGCTTTGCAACCGAGACGACGATGATAGAAACCACTGCTAAAAGGGTGATAACCGTTGCTATTTTTAGTAAGAATGCTTTCATAACCATACTCCGTTTATAAAGTAGTATGATACCACATAAAGGGTGCAAATAAGCGTAAATAGGGAGGTGAATATTGCATTAAGGCGGTATGTTTTTGTGGGGTTTTGTTTTGTTATGGTTTGTATAAAAAGGGAGGTGATACCAAAAAACGCGCCTAAAAACAAACAACTCCACAGCAGATACCCGATATAGTAATACTCCTTTTGCAGCATGCAGTAGGGGCATTTGTGTGTGGGTTGTTGGTAGATATAGGTTCCAAAAAACTGCACCACCGCGTAGTAGGCGATAAAAACAAAAAAGATATTAGCAAAAAACGCTAAGGTTGCACGGCGTGCAAAAGCGCTTAAAAGTACAAGCACAAATGTAGCATAAAACAGAACAAGCATCATTGTTTGATCCATACCAAAAGGGATCTCTGAAGACCCGCTAGCTCCAAAGATATCGGTACAGCAAGAAACGGGCAGGGCGGTGCTAAGAGAGTTGATGTAGTACAGTTCGATGAGGTACTCACTCATGATGCCTAAGGCTAAAAAGACAAATAGTGCGCTTTTTATCTTCATATGCGGATAGGTTTTGGCTTGTAAGTCATAACTATTGATAACAATCCACACACCCCCTAACAGCAAGATAGCAAGTTTTAACCCCAGGAGGGCGTTGCTATAATCAAAATCTTCAATCACTCCCGCTGCACACATGGCTCCGGGGATGATGTTGGAAAGATCATCAACCATATAGGCAAAAAATGCAAAAAGCGTGATCTTCACAACTGTGACAAACAAGATGACAACCATTACGAGATAGGATCTGTTTTCAAGTTTGTACTGCTTAGGCGTAGAGGCGTTGAAATCCCAGCTTCGCAAAATCGCAACGGTGCCAAATAGAGCAAATAGGGTTGCAAGCAGTGTTAGCGTTTGGATAAAAAAATAGATTAAAACATTACTGTTTGAAAGGATATTTGCATCCATCTAAGCCTGCACTTTTCCATCTGCAATATGAATAACTTGATCGATAAAATCCAATTGATCAAAGATAGGGTCGTGCGTAGCCACGACGACGGTTTTGCCGCTACTGTGCAGCATCTGTAGTGTTTGGATAAAGGTTTGGGTATTGTGTGCATCAAGATTTGCCGTAGGCTCGTCACATAAAATGATCTGGGGATCATTCACCAAAGCTCTTGCAATAGCACATCGCTGCTTTTCCCCGCCTGAGAGGTTTTTAGCGATTTCATTTTTTTTGTGCGCAATATTTGCAAGCTGTAGCGCTTTTTCGATGCGCATTATTCTTTGGGTTTTGGGTGCTGATGAGACGATAGTGGGGACCATCACATTATCAAAAACGCTGATATCTTCAAACAGATTGAACGATTGAAACACAAAACCGATATGTTCGTTTCGCAACCTGCTTTGATGCAGATCGGGAAGCTTTGAGATGGGTTCACCTGCTACCTCGATACTGCCGCTAGAGGGTTTTTCAAATCCCGCGATCAGTGAAAGCAGCGTTGATTTGCCGCTACCGCTTACTCCTTGCAAGATAGTAGCTTGCCCGCTTTTGATCGATAGATTGATATTATGCAGTACCTCGGTCGTTTCTTTTGCGTTTTTATAACTTTTGTATAGACTGTTTACTTCTATCATTTCATCGCCTCTTTTGAGCTTGTTATTGCAAGTTTCCATGAAGGGATCAGTACCGAAGCACAAAAGGTGCTGACAAAGAGTACAAAGAGTTTGATAAAAACAGAGATCTCAAACTGCGGCGTAAAATCTACGGCAACTTCGAGATTGTTGTGTCCTAAAAAGATATCGCGAAACAGCCCGCCGTCATAGAGATACACGATGATAAATGCGGCAATAAACGAGACCATAAAGGTAAAACTTGCCACAAGAATCGATTCAAAGAGTTTGAGCTTGAGTACATCTTTGATACTCCATCCAAGTGCACGCAAGATACCGATCTCTTTTTTGGCGCTGCTTTTGGTGTGTGAGTATTTGAAATAGAGCATAAACCCAAGAACAAGCAGCGCTACCATCGAAAGGCTTAGCAGTAATCCGCTTTTAAAATCATAGATATTACGGTACTTACGCTCCATCTGCTCTTTGCTGATGATGTGGATATTTTTGTATTTACTATAGATGGTATCCTCAATCGTGTCATATTCTAACTCATTATCTACTCTTAGTGCAATATCGCTAAATTTGCCATAAGGGATTCCTAAAATATCGCGTGCGGTGCTTTGGGGCAAGATGATGAGGTCGTTTGTATTGATTGCGTACTTTGAAGAAAGCTCACCTAAGATATCAACTTTGACGCTGCCTTTGTCGTATAAAAAAAAGTTATAACTATCGCCGTAGCGGTTTTGTTTTAAAAATTCAGAAACCCCGCTGCCCACGATCGCGCCACCGTTTAAAAAGCTTTCTAGATCGATATCTTGCATCAGTTGCCCCATCTGCCCTGATAGTAGCGCATCAAAAGGATCGATCCCTACAACGGTGAAGCTGTATTCTCCAAGGGGGTGCTTGTATCTGCCTTGCACCCGTCCGCTTGCGGCATTGACGCCAAAGATGCTATCAAGTTCATAAAGCAGTGATTCATCGATAGGTTCAGTTTTGCCGCCTCTAAGCTTTGTGACGATAAATTCAGGCTGCAGCTGCAGGGCGTATTGTGTTTGCGAAACGATGGAACTTTTGATCAGTAGCGTGATGCTTACAAGCGTAATCAAAAGAAAAAACATCACAAAAGAGGAGAGGTGAAAGGCTCTATTTTTATAGATGTTGACAAATAAAAAGTGTGTAAAACCCCCTACCATACAAAATCCATACTGCTAGCTTTTTGAAGTTCGGGGTAGATCCGTTTTGTTTCATCGATAGAAATTGAAAGGTGCAGGGGTGCATCAAGTGAGAGTGTAGCACCCTTTGCACTGTATAGAGGTGCAAGTAGCATCACGATAAACGTAATTGCTACCGATGCAAAGATAAAAAGAGAACCCTTAACGGTGATCAAGAGCGTATACCTCCTCTTTTGTTATCTCCTCAAACGTGACGATCTTTTCGCCAAAGCGGGTTTTTTTGAAGTTTGCCGCTTCCTCTTTTGTAGTAAAGGGTATGAGTTCGTGACCCATTGGTCCATAGACATTAGACCCAATAACATAAAACGCATCTTGTGCTACGATAGGCTCAAGGGTATAATAGTTTGTCACCTCAATTTTTTCAAAATCTTGTGGCGTTACCCCTTTTGTAAAAGATTGCGGGTCAAAATAGTATTTAAACAGATCCTTTGCACCGTCAAAGTAGTACGCCTTGCCATCATGAAGCGTAATTTTGCCGACCCATTTGGGATACTTTGCAACAAACATACCGCAAACCGGACACTTAACCTCTTGCGGGACAGCGATTTTTTCACTTTGACTTAAACCTTCAAGGTCTAAGCGCTTAATGTGCCATAAATAACTAGAGATATGCTGTAAGTTGGCACTATCTACCTGCTTACAAAGATTATTTTCCAGTATCATCTTTTTCAACTCTTGGATCGAATCGTAATCTAACGGCTCAATCTTATTGCACATCATTTCATATGCACGTTGCCCTCTTTGGACATTGCGTTTATCACGTGGAGCAAAGTATTCTTTATCGATTTCTATATCTCTTTGTGCCATATAAAACGTAAACTCAAAATCGCGAATATCACCACCATATCTATTAATGAATTTATTTGCATCCTCTTTTTGCGCAAAGGCAACTTTTGCGTACTTGCTGCATGGACTTTGTAGTGACGAGTTGACGACAAAGTACGCATCTTCTACATTAATGAAGCGTTCACTTGCGTAATCAACTACCTCAATTGCGATTACTCTATCTTTGATCGCATCAAAATCTTCGCGTAAGTTTCTTATGCAAGCATACTGTTTATCCATGCCGTCACTAAGTCTAGCTATGTAGTTGATTTTGTAAGTTTGAATAAGATCTTGAGCGCTGTAGCTACACCAGTTATTATTTGTGATTGTCTGCATTTGTGTTTGCGATTGGGGCGCAAAATCGTGATGATTTTGCGCATAGGTAGCAACAAATAGTACACAAAGTGTGATGATTTTTATCAATTGTTACCCTTTGTTGTACTATCTATTTTGTTGTTTGATATATTTTTGTACTTCAGGATTTTGACCGTGGAGCTCTTCGAATTTTTTCATTCTTACATCCCACCAGTATAGCGAAATTCCCTGTAGCTGTCCATCATTAAGATCACTGCCGCAAACATTTTCTTTGGCAATGACGGCTTTAAAATCACCGATACTGTGCACATCGATCTTTTCTATTGCCTCTTTGTCGCACTTTTTGTTATAGAGTTTTTCACCCATTTTGTACATTTTTGAACTTCTTTTTTTGTATACATGTGCCGTATCTCTTGCAAAATCCTCTAACGCTGTTTTGTACGCTTGCTCGTATGTTTGTACGGTACCGTCATTTTTTTCTGCAAATGCTTGTGCATCTTGTAGATTTTTAAATGCGTACTTGCTTACCGTAGTCATTGTGCCGGGTTTTTTACTACCTACGACATAGTGAGCGCTCGTTGCATCGATAAATTTTAAAGAGGGAACATCAACGACCATAATCGAATCGATTTGATCTTTTTTGTCTCTAAGAACCGTTAGCTCCATCTCTTCTACTAAACAGTAGATAGAGCAGTATTGTCTTACATCACCGTTATCTAAACGCACGGCGTGGTTGGTTTTGTAAAACTTTGGTAAGTGCATCCCGCAATTGGGACAGTAAAGCTTTGACTCACCCTCTTGCATGAGCTGCGCTTTTTCCATAGAAACGCTTTGAAACATCTGCATTTTGCCCTTTGCAGATGCGACATTCATCCCCAACATGAGTGCAAAAAGCACTAGAAGAGTTTTTTTCATATATTTCCTTTATTGCCCGAAATTTGCTAAAACAGTGTAATTGTAGCAATGAAGTGTTAATTATTTGTTAATTGACTAAAAATTGATTATGTATTTGCAAAGTAGTGAAAAAATTTATTTTTATTTTACAAAAAGTTGCTATAATCATCACCAGTACTTTGTTGAGACCTTAGGAGATAGTATGAATTTATTGCAAACGATAAAAGGGAAGATGATTGTTACACTCTTTACCTTTTTCTTTATTGGTGTAGCAGGCATGCTTTATTATGTTTTTATGAGCTTTGATGATATTGTCGAACAAAGCGCAAAAAGAAACGTGGATACGGTGAGTAATACCGCTTTTATTGCCGTAAATAATGCGATGAACTTAGGTTCTGCTGCAATTATTGAGCAAACTATCCAGAGGTCAAAAGATATAGAAGATATAAAAGATTTAAAAATCTATAAATCCCAAGCCGTTATCGATATGTTTGGCTATGATGAAGATTTTACCAACAATACGCTTGCTAGAGAAGTTTTTGCAAGCAAAGAGCCTCGATTTGTAGACCACCTTGGGGGTGAGAGCAAATATATCCAGCAGGTAAAGCCGCTTATTGCGACAAGTGAATGTTTGGCTTGCCATCCAAACTCTAGCGAAGGGGATGTACTTGGTGTGCTTGATATAAAACTTTCACTTGATCAAGCATACGGAGATATCGCAACATTTAAATCCGTCATTATACCTGCAATGATCTTTGCAGCAGTTTTAGCGATGATAGGGTTGAGTCTGTTTATGAAAAAAGAGATTCTTGATCCTATTGCTTCATTAGAAGAAAGAACAAAAGACCTTAGTAACGATGACGGCGATCTTAAAAGAAGACTCAATTTCACTAAAGGCGATGAGATTTCAAAAGCTGCGTATTGGGTGGATCGATTTATCGGCAAGGTACAAGATATCGTTAACCGAGCCAAAGATTCAAGTTCGGATAATATCAGTATCGCCGAGGGCTTAAGTAAAAATGCGCAGCAGATCAATACAAGAACACAAAAGCAAACAGAACTTGTATCTACTACGACAAAGCTAGGGCATAACATGACCGATGTGCTCAAACAATCGGTACAAACAACCCAAGAAAGCCGTGATGATATCAAGATCGCAAACGATAAATTAAGCAGCGTGCGCACCGCACTTGATAGTTTTACGCAAAATCTTGACAATGAATCAAGAATGGGTATGGATATGGCTGATAGGTTAAATAATTTGACCGGTAATGCCCAAGAAGCTAAAAGTGTGCTTGAAGCGATCAGTGATATAGCAGAACAAACAAACCTGCTTGCACTCAATGCCGCTATTGAAGCAGCGCGCGCGGGAGAACACGGTAGAGGCTTTAGCGTTGTTGCCGATGAGGTGCGAAAGCTTGCCGAACAGACGCAAAAGTCGCTTGCAGAAATT
>JBNJHJ010000024.1:0-13899 GCA_051748365.1 Campylobacterota bacterium | reverse complement strand
GAGGGCAAAGAGGCTCTAGGATATCTTAAATCCAATGGATTTGTTGATTCAGATATAAGCGAATGGATGGGCTATGTAAAGCTTATCAAAAGCGGAGTGGATATTGGAAACTAAACCAAACCCCGCCTTTACGCTTGAAAATGTCAGCGTGTATTTTGGGAAAACGCAAGTCATTAAGGATTTGAGTTTTTCGATTGCTCATGGTGAAAAAGTAGCGATTATCGGTCCTTCAGGGGCCGGTAAGACGACGGTGTTTCGACTGCTTAGCGGTGTATTGCAACCTTCTAGCGGAGAGGTTGCTATCTTGGGTCACTGTAGCCGCAATTTGCGCAAAGCAACATTAAAAAAAGTACGAAAAGATATCGGCGTGCTCTATCAAAATGATAACTTGATCATGCAGCTTCGAGTCGTACACAATGTATTGATGGGCAAGCTTGGGCACTGGTCGCTAGCAAAAGCGGTTATGTCTCTTTTGATCCCTCAACAGCTGCATTTAGCCAAAGAGGCATTACAAGAGGTAGAATTACAAGAGAAACTTTGGTCGATGCCAGGTGAGCTTTCAGGTGGGCAGCAGCAAAGGGTGGCTTTGGCGAGATTGCTAGTACAAAGCCCTAAAGTGATGCTAGCTGATGAGCCTGTAAGTGCACTAGATATACGCCTTGGGCGCCAAATAATCGAGCTTTTAAGCGATTTTAGCCAAAAACTCAGCAACACAATGATAGTCAATCTTCATACGCTTGAACTGTTAGAGGGGAATTTTGACCGTGTGATAGCACTGCAAAATGGCAAGCTTTTTTGGCAAGGAACGCCAAAAGAGATAGACAAAGAGTTGTTGTTTGACCTTTATGGCAGTGAGTATAAAGCGTTGGAGATTTAAGTGCCGCTAACTCAAACCTATGCACACAAAAGACCGTGGAGTGCATGGGCGTTTTTGATTATTATCGCTGTTTTGATTGTTGGGGCGTTTGTAAGTGTTGAGTGGGATTTTACGGCTTTAAGTGACGCTGATCAAAGACAAAAGGCATTTGCTAGGATGCTTGCGTGGTTGTCGGCATTTTTAACTCCTGATCTTTCCAAAGATTTTTTAGCCCATGCGTGGGCGCTTACTTTGCAAACTTTGAGTGCAGCTATTTTAGCAACCTTGCTTTCAATTTTTGCAGCACTTTTTTTAGCGATGCTTTCATCCAAAAGTGTGATTGTGGGTGAAGATCGATCACTGTTTTCCTATCTATACAAAGCTATCTGCGCAGCTGCACGAATTTTGCAAGATATTTTGCGAGCAGTGCCTGATTTTGTATGGGCAGTTATCTTAGTAGCAGTTATTGGGCTTGGACCGCTTACTGGAGCTTTGGCGCTTGCTTTGAGCATGACGGGGATTTTAGCCAAAGTTTATAGCGAACTTTGGGACAATGTAGAGCCCAAAAGTTATGAAAGTGTACAGCTTTTAGGCGGTGGCAAGATAGCAACGCTTTTGTATGCTATTGCACCGCTAAGTGCACGAAGCGTTCAAAGCTTTACGCTGATGCGTGCAGAGTGTGCTATTCGAAATGCTGCCGTTATCGGAGCAGTTGGGGGCGGTGGATTGGGTTCAGATATATGGTATCAGATCCAGTTTGGTGCGTGGGAAAAGGTAACGACGCTTATTTTGTTTACGCTTGCACTCACGCTAACGGCAGATTTGGTGAGTAACTTCATAAGAAGGCAGCTTCGAAGCGATCCAAACCACCCAAAAGCAAAGCAAAATGATAGCGTAATAAAAGAGTTAAGTAGGTCTTATGTCGCGGTATTTGTTGCTTTTTTTATCGCTATATGGTCAGTTTGGTTTATGGGATGGGGCAACAACACGCCTCCGAATCAGCCAAATCAAAACTACCTCAAGCCCGTCGGGGAGTTGCTTGTTGGCAAATCTTGGGAAAATTTAGGGTTCTTTTCACGGATGCTCTCTCCTGAAATAGACAAAGAGGGATTTGAAAAAATCGAGCTTTTTAGCCAGTATAAAGCTTATGAAATCTTTAATCTTCAAGCGTGGAGGCATTGGGATAGTGAGTTGGAAAATTGGTTTATATATAAAGTTGTCAAATCCTCTTCGGTAGTGCTTGCAATGGCGATTGTAGGGACGGTAGCAGGATTTTTGATTGCATTAATTTTAGCTTATGCACACTCTGTTTCTTTTATGCTTGAATCGCACCATTTTAGCGGTGAAAAGATCCCGTGGTATCTCAAAATTTCACAAGCACTGCAACTGATTTTAGCAAAACTTAGCGGATTGGTGTTTCGTGGGATTCCTGAAGTGATGTGGGCATTTTTATTTATCTCCTTTTTTGGTCCGGGTATTTTGGCTGCAACGGTAGCAATAGCGCTGCATAGTGCAGGGGTGCTTGTGAGAGTGTTTAGCGAAAGTATCGATAATATCCCCTATAAAAAGTTTGAACAGCACTATAGAGGTTCAAAACTCAAGTGCTTTTTTTTAGTAGCCGTGCCCATCGCATGGAGAGATTGGATGACTTATAGCTTTTTTCAATTTGAATCAAATCTTCGTATGGCGGTAGTGCTAGGCATTGTCGGAGCGGGAGGATTAGGGTTTTATTTTAACTTTCACTTTGAGTGGTTTATGTTTGAAAAAGCAGCCTCATATTTGCTTATGATCATTGCATTGACTGTGATTGTAGATAGAATTTCACGAGCATTGAAGCTTTCAAGGATCGGCTAAAGTGTTGTTTAGATCACATAAACAAACTCTTTGTATGAATCATTATGGAACTTATCTAATTCACTAATTGGAATTTTAAATTGATCTTTAACACCCTGTTTTGCTTGTTCCCAAAAGCCGATCAAGCTGCATTCACGGTTTCCAAATTCGAAATCACAAAAGGAGCCTTCTAATGCTTCCATGATGGATAAAACCGTTATCGTGCTTGCGTCTTTTGCCAAGATGTACCCGCCCTTTGCCCCGCGGATACTTTTTAAAATATCGGCTTTTTTCAAAACCAAAAGGATCTGTTCTAAGTAATTTTTAGGCAGATCCATTTTGTCAGAAATCTCTTGAATCTTTATCGCTGCTTTGTCTTGATGTTTATAAATATAATAAGTCGCAATCACGCCGTAAACACTCTTTGTTGAGATTCCCGCCATTTTGATCCCTTTTTTTATCCGTATTTTATCAAATTTACACAATTTTATACTTTTATACACTACTATTTTGACTGTAATACTTTAGTATGATATACTTTTATCGATTTTGGATCATAAAGGAATAATAATGCGAAAAATCGGATTATGTATCGTGCTTATCTCCACTCTTTTTGCCAAAGATATCTCTTTTGAGCAGTATCTGCAAAATTTTGATTACAAAGAGCGAGCAGCGATGAAGATCAAATCAAGTATGCTGCTTTTTATGATCGATAGCGGTGAAGATATACAAATTATTGATATCCGTTTTAAAGATGAGTATGATGCATGGAATATGGGGTTTGGAAAAAATATACCGCTTGACGAACTGCCCCATAGACTTGATGAAATCGATAAAGACAAATTTATCGTTACGATGTGTCCGCACAACGATAGGTCAAATATGGCAAGAACCTATCTGACACTTAGAGGGTATAATGCAGGCTATTTGAGTGACGGAATGCTGCGTCTTGCAGACCATCTACGAGGAGAAAGAGCTAAAGAGATTATGGAATCGGTAAAAAAACACGGCTACTAAAATTAATGATTTATATATCAAGATATATTGATATATCCTGATATTTGTGCTATACTTTCTTACATTACAAAAAAGGAAAGTTATATGTTTGATTGGTGGGAGTATCTTAGCGGCGTAGTTGTTTATGATCTGTTAGGGCTTACAAGGCAGACGCATCTAGGCGAAGCGCTACACTTTTTTCTCTATGATACGATCAAGATTTTTATCCTGCTGATTGTGATTATCTACCTTGTGACGCTGCTTCGAAGCTATTTTCCGGTTGAAAAGGCTAGAGAGTACATTAGCGGCAAACATAAAATCACAGGACACGTTTTAGCAGCGGTTTTTGGGGTGCTTACTCCCTTTTGCTCATGCAGCGCGATCCCTCTTTTTCTTGGGTTTTTACAAGCAAGAATCCCCCTTGGCGTTACCTTTAGTTATCTTATCAGTGCGCCTTTGAGTGACGCGGTTGTTATAGCACTTTTGTTATCGCTTTTTGGGTGGAAGATCGCACTACTGTATGTAGGAGTGGGGTTGCTCGTAGCTATCGTTGCGGGGCTTGTTATCGGGGCGATGCACCTTGAAAAAGAGGTGCTTATCGAGGTAAAACCCGTTGATGATGTCAGCTATGAAGAGCAAACGCTTCTATTTAAGCACCGCTTGCATGAAGCGTGGGAATATACTTTTGATATCTTTAAAAAGATATATCTGTATGTTTTTATCGGTGTTGGGATCGGTGCTTTTATCCACGGTTACGTGCCGGCTGATTTTATCACCAAATACGCCGGCGGTGACGTATGGTACGCACCTATTGTTGCTGTTGTGATGGGGGTACCGATGTATAGCAATGCCGCAGGTATATTGCCGCTTGTGGAAGTGTTGACACAAAAAGGGATGCTCATGGGTACGGCGCTGAGTTTTATGATGGCAGTTGTAGCGCTCAGTCTTCCTGAAGCGATGATATTAAAACGTGTGCTTTCATTAAAGCTTATAGCGATATTTTTTGCGGTGGTTAGTTTTGGGATACTTTTAGTGGGGTATCTATTTAATGCAATTTTATAAAAGGAGTCAAAGATGAAGTTTGAAGTTTTAGGAACGGGATGCAGCAAGTGCAATACTTTAGAAAAAGCGGTCAAAGAAGCGGTTGCTAAAGAGGGCGGTTTTCACGAGGTAGTAAAGGTTGATGATATGACAAAGATCATGGAATACGGCGTGATGAGCACGCCCTCTTTGGTTATTGACGGTGAGGTTAAAGCAACGGGCAAAGTGCTCAGCGTTCAAGAGATACAGGAGTTGATGCAGTAACTATTGCGGCATCTTAAAACTTTTGATGTTAAGCTGTCCGGTGCTATCAAAGCTAAGATAGTTAAGGGTATCGGATTTTACAGGCAGATCCGTTAAGTAGCGCAGTACCATATTAGCTTCATATGCTGCCATAAGTGCCACGATTGGCGGTGCGATACCTTCGGGTTTTCTATCGTTGATCGCAACGGCATTTGCAAAGCTTGCCTTTTTGAAAAGACACAGCTGCCCATGCCACTGCTCTACAGAGGTGTAGATCCACGGCTTTTGTATCTTTTTGGCATAGCTTTCTATCGTTTGTCTTACAGGGAGATTATCCGTTGCATCAAGGATTATATCTACCTCAATATTTTGCGCACAAAAATCATCAAAGCTTCCCTCTATGACCTCTATCTCTACCTCACTATAGCGTGAGTGGATCAGATCAGCTAGCAGCCTTGCTTTGGATTTGCCGACATCCTCAAGCCCAAAAGCAACTTGACGGTGTAGGTTGTGGATACTGACATGGTCAAAATCGATCAGATAGATCTTGCCGATTCCGCTTGAACCCAGCGTTAATCCAAGATGAGAGCCTAGCCCCCCGCATCCTACTATGGCTATTGATTTTGTTTTGAGGCTATCTTGTGTTTGCTGTCCCCACAAATTCACTTGCCGTAAAAAATAGTCATCCATCGTATCTATTCCTTCTTGAAAGTTTTCGCTTTGACCGAACAAAGCGGACAATACCCTATAATAGCAAAGATTATTGGAATAAATCCTAATAATCCCCAATAACTTTGCAAATATATTCCGAGGATAATAATACCGACTCCTGCTATAATTCGTGGCAGTTTAGCCGGTTTTTTGATGCTGCAACTCATGAGTAATCCTTCGCAAATATATCGCCGGTTATACCGTGATACCAACTTTTCGTTGCTTGTGCCGTACCGTTATCGGCTGTTTCATAAAGATTTGATTCCACTGCGACTTTTCCATCCTTGAGATACGCTTGGTGCGTCACGGCAATGGCTGTGGTGCTACTTACCATAGAGTAGCACACATTCCCAGGCAGTACAGAGCCGACTTTGGGATCATGTCCTTTGAGCCGTTTTGCAATCTGCTGTCCTAAAATGATCCCGCTAGAGTTTGCTATTTGCGCACTTTTGGGAAATGGATACTCCCCTACGACATCGCCCACTAGATAGATACTGCTGTCGTTGATACTTTCAAAGCCCGGATTTTTGACTCTTCCCCATCCCGTACTCGTTACGGCTAAGCCGCTTTGTTTCAGTAGCGGGCTTGCTTGATTTGCGGGGATGATATTTGCATCGTCAAAATATAAAGTTTTCGCAACGTATTTTCTTTGTGCTACGTCAAAACTTTTATAAGCGATACTCTTTTTTTGAAGATCAATAGTGCTGATAGTAGTTGAGGGCAGATACTCTAAATAATCACGATACAGTGTATTAAAAGCTTTTAAAAAACCTTTGGCTTTGGTCGTGGGTTGGGGACGAGGATCTATAAGTACAACTTTTGCCTTGATCTTTTTGCGTTTAAAATAATCTGCTACAAGCGCGGCTCGTTCATACGGTGCCGGCGGGCATCTGTATGCTCCCGGCGGTACGGTGATGACAAATGTACCGCCGCTAAAATTTTGAATCTTTTGGTGCAGGTACAACTGTTCAAACCCCCCGCTATAACTTGGCGGATAGTTTGTATAAGCTACCTTTGCTTGGATTTTATCAAGTCCAAATACCGAATAATCATACTCGATACCCGTAGCGATAACAAGTAGATCGTATGTATAGTCATTGTGCAGCGTACTGACTGTTTTTGATCTTTTATCGATTGCTATGACGCTATCGTTGATCACTTCATAGCCGTACTTTGTGGCAGGAACTAGCAAAGAAAAGGTGAGCTCTTCATAGTTTGTTCCCTCTACATTGCCTAACCACAGATTACTATAGGGGCATGATGCAAAGATATTTTTGGGTTCAAACACGACCACTTCCGCATCTTTATTATTGATTTTAATATTTTTGGCCGTTGTTAAACCGCCAAATCCGCCTCCGATGATGATCACTCTTTGTTTTTGTCCCTGTTTGACAACCGTTTTAGATTTCTGGGTTTGTGAACTTTGCTTTGGTGCAGCATAAAGCGATGTAGTGGCAACGGCACCGGATACAAAGCTAAACTTGATAGCATCTCTCCTGTTCATATCTACTCCTCAAATGTTTTATTTATGCAATCATAACAGTTTTTTTATAATAAAGTCAAGTAACTTGATTGAATATATCAAGATTAAAGAAGATCTCTGTAAAATAGAGCTATTTTATTTGATATAGTTACATTGTCTATACAGCTGTGTTACGATATTGTGAAAGTGTTGTGCTTTGGTATTGTGCATTTTGTCGCAAAAGTGAATAGTGATTCATAAATTTCACTCCTATAAGTTAAAATAATATAAATCGATAAATAACTTCTATGAGTTTGGAACAAAAACGTTAAAATAAACTATATTAACTTGACCGATAAAGTAGAGTATGATATACTTTTGAAAAATTTATGAGGAAAAACTGATGAAGTTTGCCACAAAAGTGCTGAGTTATAAAGGTTCACAAGATGACAGTTACGGAGCGTTACGCACTCCTATCTATGCAAATGCCGCTTTTGAATACGGCAGTGCCGAGCAATTGGAAGATGTATTTAGCAGTAAAAAAAGCGGCCATGTTTATTCTAGGGCTTCAAACCCGACGGTTGAAGAGTTAGAATACAAAGTCAAATGCGCAACGGATGCGCTGGGAACGGTAGCCCTTTCTAGCGGGATGGCAGCTATAGCAAGTACCCTGTTAGCACTGCTACAAAGCGGAGATAATATCGTTACAACCAATAAACTCTTTGGGCATACGCTTTCTTTTTTGCATTGGCTGTATGAAGATTTCTGCATTGAAATACGCTATGTTGATATTAACGATTTGCAGCAGATACAAGCAAATATCGATACTAAAACAAAGCTTGTATTTTGTGAAAGTATGAGTAATCCGGGGTTGATCGTTCCTGATTTTAAAGCCGTAGCTGCAATTACGCAAGCGGCAAATATCCCTTTTATTGTCGATACGACCATGACTCCATGGCCGCTTTTTGATGTCAAAGCCCACGGAATAGATGTAGAGATTATCTCCGCAACGAAGTTTTTAAGCGGAGGCGGTACGGTTGTCGGCGGCTTGATTGTGGATTACGGCACGTATGATTGGAGTGCTAATGCAAAGTTACGCTCTTTGAGTCAAAAATTTGGCAAAACTGCGCTGCTTAAAAAACTCAAAAAGCAAACCGCCAGAGATTTAGGGGGAGCCTTGTCTCCTTTTGCGGCATATATGATCAGTTTAGGAATGGAAACCTTAGCAATGCGTGTCAAAAAAGCATCAAAAAATGCTTTTAAAATTGCTCAATATTTACAAACGCAAGATATGATCACTGCCGTAAATTATCCGGGGTTAGATGAAAATAGTTTTTATGAGTTGGTGCAAACACAGTTTCGCGCTGCAGGAAGTATCATAAGCTTTGAGTTTATAGATAAAGATACGGCGTACCGTTTCATGAATGCTTTAACCATCATTAAAAGATGTACCAATATCCAAGATAATAAAAGCTTAGTTATTGCTCCGTATCATACGATCTACGCGCAGTATACGCAAACACAAAAAAAAGAGTTTGGGTTAAGCCAAGGCAGTGTTCGTCTTTCTGTGGGGATAGAATCCCCTAAAGATTTAATCGGTGATATTGCACAAGCATTACAAACAGTAAAGGAAAAAAATTGAAAAAAATACTACTTATTCTTACATTGACGCTGAGTTTATACGCAAAGGGTGATGCATACATGGGACAAACGTATTATATGCATTTTTTAGCTCCTACTTACGGTAAGGGTTCTGAATTTACAAAGCTATACAGTACGCAAGAGTGGAGTTGGCTTTTTCAAAACGGGGCAGAGGGCTTTTATGATGCCTTTGAGATAGAAAAGGGAAGTTTTAGCCAAGAAGAGTTGTCGCATCTTGAAGCATTTATGAAAAAATACGCTAAAGATAGCGATGTCGTAGCTACCTGTAGGTAGTTAGGCAAACTCTTTGGGTTTTGCGTAGTGATACCCCTGCCCGTAATCAATTCCCAACTCTTTTATCTTTTGGTGTACATCTTCATTATCCACAAACTCTGCTACTGTTTTGATATTGATCCCCTTTGCAAAGTTTACCATCGTTTTGACAATAGCGTACAACTCTTCATTAACGGCAATATCTTTTATCAAAGAGCCGTCTATTTTTAAGATATCGGGTTCAAATTTCAACAGATACTCAAAGTTGCTGTATCCGCTGCCAAAATCATCAATAGCAAGCATTGCACCGAGTTTTTTGATCTGTTTTGTAAATTCAAGTACCGTTTCATAGCTTTTTATCTCTTCGCTTTCTACGAGTTCAAAAGTGATCTTATGGACAATATCGCTATTTTTTTGAAGCAGATGGAAGATAAAGTTTTTAGTCTCTTCATCAACGATATCTTCACTTGAGAGATTGATTGATACATCATGCCCATACTTTTTGACAAAATCGATACTTTTTTGCATCACGGTTTTTGTAATAGCACTATAGTGTTTTGATTTTTTGGCAATATCTAAAAAGAAAAAGGGAGAGAGCACATTTTCACCCTCTTTTAATCGTACCAGTGCTTCATATTTAATAGGTTTTTTATTTTCTAACTCTACAATCTCTTGAAAGTAGGGCACAATCATATCCTCACTCAGTGCGGTTTTTACTTTTTGTAGCATCTTGATGTTTTGTGCGACCAGTTTTTTTGAGTTCATGCTCTCATCGTAAAAGATTATTTTTTTTGTTACATCGTGCTTGATCGTATCGATAGCGGCTTTGGCATTGATGACATAGGGGTAGATATCACTGACGCCGATAAGGATATTCACGGGAATTTGGATCTGCTCATAGACAAAGAGGTGGTTTTCAACCTCTTGAACAAACCCCTCAAGCTCTTCGTGCAAGTCATTCTCCGATCTCTCTACGATAGCGGCAAACTCATCAGAGCCTATTCGAAATCCGTAGGGTTTGAAATTTTTCTTTACCAGTTTCGCCAACGATTTGAGCACATAATCACCACCGTTTGGTCCTACGAGGTTGTTAATATTTCTAAATTCAATAATATTGATAACAATAACAACAGGGTGCGAGTGCTCTTTTATCTTTTGTTTTAAAACACTTCGATTAAACAGATGGGTAAGTGTATCGGTGGCGAGTGCTTTTTTCTCCTGTCTTTGGAGCAATCGAATCTTTTGACGATTTTTTTCGATGATGATGATATAAACAAAAATTGCCAAAACAAATAAAAAGGTGATACTTACGATCATCTCAAACTCTTCTTGTAAACTGTTTTGCATCTTTGTACTTTGCGTATCAAGATCGCTAAATGCTTCTTTGATGATATCACGGGTTTTGAAACTCAGCAGTGTTTCATACTTTGTACCGTAGTGTTCAAACTCTTTATACAGCAGCTGGATATGCGAAATAAACAAAAAGTGTTTATGGGCTAAATCCAGATCGTCAAAACGGTAACTTTGTAAATTTTGAAGCATCTGTTGATCTAAATCGATCTCTTCATTAAAGTTTGCCTGTAAGCGTAATAAGTAAGAGATCATCTGTGTCATCTGCTGTGTGTACTCTTGCGGAAATGCCGGGAGTGACTGGATCTCATTTTTTAAATAGTTGATAGAGTTTTTGATCGATGCATTGGTTTTTACAAATGAATATAGCGCAACTTCATAGCTTTGCAGTGCATCGTCATACTCTTTGACATCATTATAAACATCATTGAAAAAGTCGTATTTTGGACGCTGTTTTTGTAAAAGTTCGTTCACGACAGCTTGAGCATGCTGCAATTCATGAGCGATTTTATCGTTGTTAAAATACAAAAAGATAACAGCACGTTCGATCGAGGAAATGATACGGTTTTCATTTTGCTCTATCATAAAGAGATAGGTTGAATACTCTTGATAGGTTTGATTAAAGCTTTCATGTTTTTTGTAATAATTATACGAATACCACCCAAGAAGAGAGCTTAAAACGATCAAGATAAGAATCTGTAGGTTTGTTTTCACTGTTGCCTCCAATTTTTTGGAAGCGGTGCTTCAAGAGTATGTAAAAATGCGATAATTGCATCGATCTCATCTTGTTGTAACTGCGTAGCAAGGTTGTATAAAGCCATGATATTGATTGCATCGGCAAGCGTATCGATACTGCCATCATGAAAGTAGGGCGCTGTTTTGGTTACGTTTCGCAGACTTGGGACTTTAAATACATTACGGTCTTCTTCATTTTTTGTGACTGCATAGCGATCGTTTTGATTGGAAAGATAGGGCGCTACGGCGATAACGTTACCAAACTTTTGATAGGAGTTTCCCCCTACGTTGATGCCGTTGTGGCAAGTGATGCACCCTTTGGATTTAAAAAGTTCATACCCCTTTTGCTCTTTTTGTGTCAGCGTTGCTTTTTTGTTTAAGTAGCGGTCAAACTTAGCACCCGGGGTGATGAGAGTTTTTTGATACTCAACAATCGCATCAATCGCATCATCAAGGTTTGGGGCATTGTTGTAAAGTTTTTTAAACATAGAGACATAACGGGGATTTTCATGTAAGCGTTTTGCCGCTAACTCTTTTGATATATCCATCTCTAGAGGATTAAAAAGCGTATCTTTAGCTTGTTCATGTAGGGTATCGGCGCGACCGTTGTGAAACTGTGCAATATCAAATACGGCGTTAAAAAGCGACGGCGCATTGATGATCCCTTTTTGTCCTGCCGTACCAAAGGATACGGATCCTGTATCCGCTCCATAGCTATGATGGCAGTTAAAGCAGGATATATCACGATTTTTAGAAAGGATAGGATCAAAAAAGAGACTTTTACCAAGATCTGCTTTTTGTTTATCGTATGTAATCTCTTGCGGGATCGGTGAGATGAACGATTCATTTGCTCCACAAAATCCGATACATGCAAAAAAGAAAATAATAAACTTCATAGATACCTTTCAAGCGCAACAACATGCGCAACAAATTAAACCTATATATTATCCATATTATTGTAAAGTTAAAGTAAAAATCAGATAGTGATGTAAAGATTTGTAAGATTTATGAGAAAAAGTGATAAAAAGTTGAGGAAATAAGAAGAGTATACGCTTATAGTGAGTCTAAGCAGATAAAGCTGCTTGTGCAATAACTTGCAATTCATTTGTATTTTTAAATGCTATTATTGATAAATTATGTTAATATTTTTTTTAAGAAAGTAAGAAAGTTTGAAGGAAGATAGTGAAACGATTGATTATAACGCTTTTTTTGCCGGTTTTATCTTTTGCTTCTGAATTTTGGAGCGTTGATGAATATGTAACGCTCTATCCAAAACAAGAAGCGTTGATGGTGGACTTTGCCAAACAGGTCGCCGGCGATAGCCCCAAAAAAGTACGTCACGACAAAAAAGTCCGTATCGCTATTTTGTATCCGGGAGGTCAGATTACGGATTATTGGCGTAGAAGTCAAAAAGCGTTTGAAGGGAGAATGCAAAAGCTCGGAATCAATTACAAGATCGATGCGCATTTTATCGATGAAAATAATGTGAAACAGTTGCAACAAAGTTTAGCACAGATATTGCAAAAGGATAATGATTATCTTATCTTTACGCTCAATATCATCGAACACAAGCGTCTGATTGCACAGATGATAAACAATCAAACCCCTAAACTTATTTTACAAAATATTACCACACCCCTTAAAGAATGGGCCGATGCACAGCCGTTTTTGTATGTTGGTTTTGATCATAGACGCGGTACAAAGCTTTTAGCCCAATATTTTCAAAAACGTTTTAAAACCGCTCAATATCTGATGCTTTTTCATTCACAAGGTTATGTCTCTTTAATGCGCGGGGATAGTTTTATAGAGTTCACAAAAGATGACTTTAAGATGCAAAAGGCGTACTATACCTACATAGATAAAGAAAAAGCGTACCAAAGAGTCAAAGAGTATCCAAAGCTTGACGAGCTTGATTTTATTTACAGCTGCTCAACCGACATCGCCGTTGGAGCATCGCAAGCATTGCAAGAGGCGGGAAAAAAATCGCAAGTACTGCTCAATGGTTGGGGCGGTGGATCGTTGGAGCTTGAAATGATTCAAAAGGGTTTGCTTGATGTTACGGTAATGCGAATTAATGATGATAACGGCGTTGCTATGGCAGATGCAATTGCACGAGACCTGCAGGACAAAGCCGTGCCTACTATCTTTTCGGGTGAGTTAGTGATCGTGGATTCAAACACCGATACAAAAGAGATCCAGAAGCTAAAAAAACGGGCTTTTCGATACAGTGATGAGTAGATACGATGCGTTTTTCAATTAAAAGTATTCTTGTTGTTTTTACCCTCAGCGCGATCTTTGTTACCATCGCATTGGCACTATTTTGGGCATTCAAAAATAAAAATGAGATGATACAAGAGGGGTCAAAGCGCTATTTTGAACAAAGTGTGAAGATGACGCAAACAGTGTTAGATTATGAATTAGATAGAGTGCATTCTTTGATCAATGCAAAAAAGTTTACTCCCAAAGAGATAGAACAGATAAAAAAACGCGATCTTGCGGCGATGCAAGAAAGACTCGATGCTACGATGCCCCCATCGTTGCACTTTAGCGCAATTATTCCGCTACATAGCCAAAAGTATGTCATAGGCGGTGTATTTTTGTATGATATAAAAGAGTTGATAGAACAGATAAAGGACAAAAAAACAGTATCAGCCGATACAGAATTGATCTTTTATGAAACCGGCGGTAATAATCACTTGTTTATGATCGCTACCCGTGGAATTGTGGATTCAAGAAACGGTGAAGTTGTAGGCTTGTA
>JBNJHJ010000023.1:0-14487 GCA_051748365.1 Campylobacterota bacterium | reverse complement strand
TGACTCTAGCTATCTTCTTGTGAACCTGCACCCATCTAGATAGCATCCATGAGCTGCAAGCCTCCTAAATTAGGTTAACCTACGCAGCTTTTGCGTAAGCAGGAGAGTAATTTTTGTTGTTTGCGTTTATAACAATTGTGAACAGATTAACGATGTGTTCAAATCGGCATGCAGTTTAAGGTCATTGACTCCTGTCGATACCAAGTCAGCCCCATAAACTTTACTCGTTGATCATCTGCTTGATGATGCGAGCTTGATTGGATATATTAGCAATTTTTTCACTCTTTGTCAAGCTCTCATCCAAAAGTATCTTGACAAACGCACTTCCCACGATCACACCGTCAACCCCTTTTGCACGCTCTTTTGCCGTTTCGGTGTTGACTCCAAAGCCCACGTACAGAGGTGTTTGGCTATAGTTTTTGATCTGTGCTATCGTTTCATCTAAGGGTTTTGCGATACCGCTGCCGGTTATCCCCGTATACGCGACAAGATAGATAAAATCTTGTGCCTCTTTGATGATATATTCGATCCGCTGTTGCGTATCGGTGGGTGCAACAAAGCAGATGTTTGAAAGATCGTTTTGTGCAAAGGTGTCTCTGTAGCGCAGTGCTTCTTCATGGGGCAGATCGGGGATGATAAATCCTTTGACACCGCACTCATCGGCAATTTGTGAAATATTTTCAAAACCTTTGTGATAAAAGGTGTTGAAATACCCCATCCAATATGTTGGCAGTATCTTTGATGATTGCTTACTGAGTGCAAAAAGGTCTTTGAGTTTAAACCCTTTTTGCAGCGCTTTTAAGTTCGCTTCCTCAATCACGGGACCATCTGCTACGGGGTCTGAGAAGGGGATGCCCAACTCTAATTTATCTACACCGTTTTGTTTTAAACTCTCAATAAGCTCAAGCGTAAAGCTCTCATCCTCATAGCCTGTTGTAATGTATGCAACCAAATCTTTCAATCTCTATTCCTTAGGGTAATTTCAATATTCTTGTATCTATATTTGACATCGCAGGTGCATCAAAGCTGAGCTCTTCACTCCATTTTTGAAACTGATCACTAACAATGATAAGCCAATCGATAAGCTTTTCATCAACTTCTAAAATCCCTTCACGCACATCACCTAAGATCTCTTCGCTTAGATGCGCTACTTTGTTCATTGCACTTAGTTGCAAAAAACCTGAAGCGGATTTGATATTATGATAGATTCTAAATAGTTCATTTACTTTTGAAGGATCACGCTTTAACGCCAAAATATTTGGTTCCATAACGCCGCTCATAATATCTAAATGGTCGATAAAATCATCTACGATCTCATCATCAAATTTCATTGTCAGTTCGCTTTTTACACCCATTGTGCAAAATTATATCATTTTTTTGATAGAATAGCGAAAATAGATGCTTATATGGAGGGTTTTATGGCAAAAATGACCATAAAAAAGATGCTAAAAAGTGATAAAAAGCTTGTGATGATCACGGCATATGATGCACTCTTTGCAAAGCTTTTTGACGGACATGTAGATATGATACTCGTAGGCGATAGTTTAAACATGAGCTTTATGGGCAAAAGCGACACCGTAAGCGCAACGATGGATCAGATGATCTATCACACACAAGCCGTGTGCAACGGAGCTAAGGAAGCTTTTATTATCACCGATATGCCTTTTGGCAGTGATAATACACCGGGTACGGCGCTACAAAATGCATTGAGAGTATACAAAGAAAGCGCAGCCGATGCAGTCAAGATTGAGGGAAATAAAAAGCAAGTGATTCAAACGCTTACGCAAAACGGGATTGCTGTTGTTTCTCATATAGGATTACTGCCTCAAAGTGCAAGAGGCGAGGGCGGTTACAGTGTCAAAGGAAAAGATGCAGATTCTAAAGCTCAGATTATTCAAGATGCGCTTGATGTAGAAAAAGCAGGAGCGGTGATGCTTGTGATTGAAGGGGTCAAAGCCGATGTAGCCAAAGAGGTCACAAAGGCGGTAAATATTCCCGTTATCGGTATCGGAGCGGGGCTTGACGTGGATGGACAGGTGCTTGTGTGGAGTGATATGTTGGGATTTTTTGAAGAGTTTAAACCCAAATTCGTCAAACGCTATTTTGAGGGAGCATTACATGTCAAAGAAGCGACAAAACAGTACGCTAAAGAGGTACAAGAGGGTAGTTTTCCGCAAAGTGAGCATACCTACTGATGGAACGCGTTATAGAGATTGAAAAGTTTGAGGGTGAGAGCAGTTATGAAAACTCCTTAAGACCCGGGCTCTGGGCTGAGTATATCGGGCAAGAAAAGATTAAAAAAAATCTGCAAGTTTTTATTCAAGCAAGTAAAAAACGAAGCGAGAGTTTAGATCATATGCTGCTTTTTGGACCTCCCGGGCTTGGAAAGACTACACTGGCTAATTTAGTGAGTGTAGAGATGGATGCTAATCTCAAAACAACCGCAGCTCCCATGATAGAAAAAAGCGGTGATCTTGCTGCTATTTTGACAAATCTTGAAGATGGGGATATCTTGTTTATCGACGAGATCCACAGGCTCAGTCCTGCTATCGAAGAGATCTTGTATCCGGCGATGGAGGATTTTCGGCTTGATATCATTATCGGTAGCGGTCCTGCTGCGCAAACGGTGAAAGTCGATCTTAATCCCTTTACGCTAGTAGGGGCAACTACGCGAGCGGGAATGATTAGCAACCCCTTAAGAGAGCGGTTTGGAATGCATTTTCGGATGCAGTTTTATTCGCATGAGGAGTTAGCCAAGATCATTGCGCAAGCGGCAAGCAAACTTGAAAAACCCACAAACGATGATGCGGCACTTGAGATTGCACGTAGAAGCAGAGGCACCCCTAGAATCGCATTGAGGTTGCTAAAAAGAGTGCGCGATTTTGCCGAAGTGAATGATGAAACACAGATCAATTTAGGACGAACCAAACAAGCCCTTGATGCCCTTGGCGTAAACGATAAAGGCTTTGATGAACTAGATATTAAGTTTTTAGAGCTGCTGATCTATTCAAAAGGCAAGCCCGTAGGACTCAATACTATTGCGGCAACTTTAAGCGAAGATGAGGGAACGATTGAAGATGTGATCGAGCCGTTTTTAGTAGCAAACGGGTACGTAGAGCGAACGCCGCGAGGACGCGTTGCTACTAAAAAGTGTTATGAAGAGTTTCGACTTGCCTCCCCTGCGGGGCTATTTTGATCCTTTTCATCTTCTTGGATCTCTTGGCGTTCTAACTCCCTAGCTTCTTGCAACGCTTTTTGCTCAATCATCGCTGCCGTACTTGCTATTTTTATATCTGTTGGACTGGGATTAGAGGGAGCTAAGGCAGCAGCTTTTACCTTTTGCATCTTTTGCGCCGTGGCTTCGGGTGTGTTTTGGGTTGACATATCTATAGGCACTTCTCCACCGATAGCATACAGGTTACCATCAGGACCCTTTTGATACGTAAAGCTTGCACCTCCCGTGACTACGCCGCCGCCTGCTGCAATGTGTGCAGCTTCATGGGCGCGTACTTCACTATCTCTTGCTTGCAGTTTTGCAATCGCTTGCTGCAAAGAGGGGTCGTCTTTGTATGAGGTTTGCGGTTCGTTTTTGTCTTGTGAGAGGGTGAGTTTATCATCAAATCGGTTTTTTTCTTTTGGCGTAGTATCGTTTGGATCTTGGGGCGAGGGGGTCTGTACCGGTTGCGTGGAGGTAGTGTGCAGATTATTGGCAATACTAGAATTGATAAACATCACTACCTCCTTTAAAAGGTGACTTTAAAGTGCGTCTTCATCCTCTTCTGCTGTTCTGATACGCACGGCTTTTTCGATAGAGGAGACAAAAATCTTCCCATCTCCTATTTTACCTGTTTTTGCCGCTTTTTGTATAGTATCAAGAACAAGATCGACTTGATCGTCTGCGATGACAAGTTCTATCTTTACTTTTGGATTAAACTCGACAACATATTCTGCACCTCTATACATCTCCGTATGCCCTTGCTGTCTGCCGTATCCTTTTACCTCCGTTACCGTCAAGCCGGTAATATCGTTTTGCATCAACTCCTCTTTAACATCTTCTAGCTTAAAGGGTTTGATTATCGCTTCAATTTTTTTCATCTACATCTACCTCTTTTAGGTTGTTTAAAAGCTCCTGTGCCTCTTCATTTTCTGCATCGATCTCTAATGCTTTGTTCAGATGCAGCGTCGCATTTTCAAAATCTTCTACCTTTATGAGCATTTTAGCATATTCTACATGTGTTTTGTCAAATTCATTGTCTATTTTTAGTGCAGCTTCAAACACTTCTTGAGCTTTTTCATACTCTTTTTTGATCGTATAAATTTCTCCTAAGAAAAGATACGCCATATCATTTTGCGTATCTTGGGCTACAACCTCTTTAAACGATTCAATTGCTCCTGCGTACTCATGCAGGTTTTTTAAAATAAACCCTTGACGCATATAGTTGTCACTATTTTGCTGTAAAATTAAAGCAGCTTCGATACTCTTTTGTGCTTCGGTGAAGTTGCCGTCACTGACTAATTGATCTGTTTTTTCAAGGAGTTCATCAACACGTCTTTGCTTTTGCATTGCAGCGTCATCTTGGTCCGGTGTACTCTTGTCTTTTATGGCGGTATTGCTTGGCTGCTGTGGCGCACCGTCATCTCTATCTTTATGTATCTGTTGAAAGTTACCGCTATCGATCTGTTTATAAATCATAAAGACTACCGCCCCTGCGGTGGCTAGCATAACTACTTGAACTATATCCATATTAATCCTTTTTCTCTTGATTCTCTACAAGTTTGATCGAATCAATCGTATTTTGTAGTATCTTTTTTTTACTGCTTAGGGGTTTAAGTAGTAAATTTTTTTCATATTTATCGCTTTTTGGGTTTTGCACTATCTGCAACACCTCTTTTTCTAACTCATCGATACACTCTTGAATCTTTTTTTGACAAAAACACATCTACTTTGCCTTTGGTCTAAAAGCGGTGATAACGCTTTCATCGGTTTGCATATAAGCCCCGCCGATAAGATCACAACAATAAGGAACGGCTGCAAATACCGCATCAAGACACTCTTTTATCGATTTTGGCTTTCCCGGGAGGTTGATTACTAAACTTTTATCGCAAACTCCCGCACTTTGGCGTGAAAGGATCGCCGTGGGCACGTGCTGCAAGCTCACCGTTCGCATCTGTTCTCCAAACCCCGGAAGCATCTTTTGACACACCGCTTCGGTGGCTTCTGTAGTGACATCTCTTTTTGCAGGACCCGTACCGCCTGTTGTCACAATAAGCGTACACTCTTTTTTATACGCCAACTCTTTAATGCAATCTTCAATGATTAGCTGTTCATCTTTGATGCATCGGTACTCAAACGATAACTCATTTTGCAGGTAACTTTGCAGCGTTTGCATAATCGCTTTACCGCTGATATCTTCATAAATTCCCGCACTGGCGCGATCAGAGGTAGTGATGACGCCTATTTTCACAATATCCACATTCTATCCTTATCCTATGAGTTTATAAAATTTACCGAGTTTATAATCTTTTTCAATATTTTGATAACTATCAACCACGCCGTGCATGGCTATATATACTCCGGGAGTTTTCAAAAACTTAATAGCGGCAATGGAGGTAGCAAGATTAAAAGTGGGCTCATCGCTACTGATAGAGTAGGGATACATTGAACCGGTGAAAACAACATTTACGCCTAAATGCGGTAGTTGCGTAGCAACATATTCACAACTTTCTTTCATCGTATCGGTGCCGTGAATGACAATGACATGATTTGTACATGCTTCAATAGTATCAGCAAGCAGCTTTCTATCATTATCATCTATATCTAAAGAATCTTTAGCGATAATATTTTTAAGAGAAAACTCTATATTGCCGTATGTATTGTTTAAAATTGAAAGTATATGTCGATCACCCTTGTCAAGCTCAAACTGACCGTTGATTGGGTTGTATTTCTTGCTAAAGGTACCGCCTGTATTGATTATATCGATCTTCACATGAATCCTTAGATGAAATCTATAATTGATTGTTCGATCATATGTTTACTGATGACCTCTTTTTGTGCTATCTTTTTACTAAAGAGTGCATCGATAGTATCGTTAAGCTGTAGTTTATACAGTTGCGTCATCTTTTGCAACGCTTCTTTATCGTTACTAACTTTTTCTTTAGTGATCGCTTCATACACGTTTGGCGAAAATTTTGTCCACTCGGCAGTTGAGTAGATAACTGTTTTATACCCATCTTCTACTTTCTGCAGTGCTTTGACGCAAGTTGCGGTATGAGGATCCATAATGTAGCCTTTAGAAGCGTAGTGATTGATCACTTCAAACCCTTCTGCATCGCTACTATACGTTGCGTCAAAATCTTCTTTGATCGCCTCTAGTTCCGTTTCAGTGAGTTTGTAGCAACTGTCTTTTGCAAGATTTTGCATCAACTCTTTTGTTCTTTTGGCTCCAAATTTGTCAAAAAGAATTCTCTCAACGTTGGATGATTTTAAAATATCCATTGCAGGGCTTGCCGTTTTTTCGAGTGATCTTTCATTAAGATCATACTCTCCCTTGGTGATAAAATCCGTTAAAATATTATTGCTATTTGATGTGATAAGTATCTTTTTAATAGGCAGCCCCGCTTTTTTTGCGTAGTATGCTCCAAGTGCGTTTCCAAAGTTTCCGCTTGGCACCACAAGATAGATCTGCTCCCCTTGTTGTATCTCTTTTGCCTCAATCAGTTCTAAATAGCTGTGGATGTGATAAATGATTTGAAAGATAATTCTTCCAAAGTTTACCGAGTTTGCAGCACTTAGATGCGTATCTTTTTTTCTTAATTGTGCATTGAATTCATCTGATGCCAGCAGTGATTTTAGTGCATTTTGCGCATCGTCAAAATCACCGTGAATGCCCACTACTTTAAGGTTTTTCGCATCTTCGGTTACCATCTGTAGTCGCTGTACATCGCTTGTACCGCCGTCGGGGTAGAGGCAGACTACTTTGATATTGTTTTGATCTTTAAACGTCTCTAGTGTTGCAGGACCGGTATCACCGCTTGTTGCCGCCATAATAAGATAGTTTTCTCCGCGTTTTTGTGCTAACTTGCTAAGAATGTATCCAAACGGTTGTAGCGCCATATCTTTAAACGCTCTTGTAGGACCGTGATAGAGTTCGCTGACAAAAGTGTTTTGTTCTATCTTTTCAAGCGGTACGGGGTTGTTGGGATTATCAAAGCTATCATAACGATCAAGCGCTTCTTGTAAATCTTTTTGATCGATATCGATACCGAAATTTGTCAAAAAATCTAGAGCCAACTCTTTGTAGCTGCTACGAAGATGTTTTTGTATAAACGCTGCATCTATTTGCGGGAGGTCTTGGGGGACATACAATCCGCCGTAACTTGCACTAGGGCTTAAAATAGCATTTGAAAACGTAACGCTTTTTGGTTTGATACCATCATTTCCTCTTGTTTCAATAAACTGCATAAAATACCTTAAATTTTTTGATATATTATACCATATTTAGGGTCTTAAACCTGTTAATGTAGTGATCGATCTTTTCTAAATGTTTTGGCGCTATTTCTAAAGTAAGTTCCATTACGGAATGTGGGATTTCAAAATCGATCTTGACAAGATCTTTTTGGGTGACTAGGATCGATTGAGCCCCGCGTTCTTTCATCATTTTTTTTATCATATCGCCATCAAAAAAAGCATGGTCTTTAAAATAGATTTTGTCTATAACCGTATCGGGCAAAAACCTATCGAGTCGTTTAGGGTTGGCAATCGCCGTTACAAGCAGCATCTTGGAAGATGGATGGGTGATAGTGACTTTTTTTGTGTAGTCTCTATCTTCATACAAACACAGATCTGCATATTTTTTTGTACATAAAAACTCTCTAAAAGGACCGCTTGGAAGGGTAAATCTGTTTGGTAAGGAGGCTAAAAAAAGAAGAATTTCAAATTTTTTTATTCCTACTTTGCTAAATCCATCATCAAGCAGTATCAGTTTGCAACCCAACTCTTTTGCCTTTTGTATAGCTTTATCTCGGTCTTTGCTAACAATAACGCACGCTTGTGTCTGCTTGGCAATGAGCGTCGCTTCATCGCCGCTTGTTGCGACATCTTCTTTTATTGTTCCGTAATAAGAAACAACTTTTAATCCTTGCGATTTTCTTCCGTATCCGCGCATGATAACAGCTACATCGGTGTAATGTTTTGCAAGAGTGATGATAAAAGGGGTTTTTCCCGTACCGCCTACGGTGAGATTACCGACACTGATAATGGGTAGGTGATAATCTTTTGAGGTTGCCAATTTTCGCCGTAGAAACATTATAGAGCCATAGAGTAGGCTCAGGGGTAAAAGAAGATAACTAAGAAGTCTATGCAGCAAAGAGGGGTTGTAAAAAACCCTCTCAATAAAAAAAACTACTGAGTTCACCCTCTAAGCTTTACCACTTCCTTTATCATTTCACACACGTAATTGATCTCTTCGTTGGTCATGGAGCTGAAAAAGGGCAGCGACATAACTTTTGCATAGTTTTCTAATGCATTTGGGAAAGAGTAGACTTTGAGTTCATACTTTGCTTTATAATAGGTTGTCATATGCAGCGGAATATACTGCAAAGAGATATTAACTCCACGTTTTTTTAACTCTCCTGCGAAATGATCACGGTTTGTATTTATCTGCACGATATATTGCAAAAAGTCTTGCCCATGCTCTTTTGTAGGGAGTAAAACACCCTTTAGACCGCCTAGCTCTTTTTCATAGGTCGTAGCGATCTCTTTTAATCGTGAGAGTTTTTTTGTTATCTGTGAGACGCTAAAGCGAGCATATGCTGCGTTAAGTTCACTAATATCATACCCCCAGCCCGGTTCGATGATATCGTAGACATAGTCTAAGTTTCCAAACTCATCCCAGCCTTTAGATTTTAGTCCGTGAGATTTGATCAGTTGCGCTCTTTGAGCGAGTGCTTCATCGTTTGTCACAAGCATTCCGCCGTTGGCTAAAGCCCCCTGTCTGTGGGGTGCAAAACTAAAAGCGACCATATCCGCTCCGCTATTTCCTATCTTTTTGCCGTTAAACTCTGCGCCTAGTGCATCACTTGCATCTTCGATAACTTTGAGTTTGTTCTCTTTTGCTATAGCATACAGCGCGTCTAAATCAACACTTTGTCCTGCAATGTGCGTGATGATAATGCCGCGAAGTTTTTTACTCTTGTTTTGTTTGATCACCTCTTGAAGTTTATCAAGGTCCATAAGATAACTGTTTTTGGCAACATCTACAAAGATAGGTTCTGCATCAAAGTGGCGAACGACTTCGGGGACATTGACAAACGAATTTACACAGCAGATGATCTTATCACCACGCTTTAGATCAAGTGCGCACATACTAAGATGCAAAGCAGAGGTACCGCTGTTTGTTGATACGGCGTAGTTTGTGCCCACAAACTCTATAAACTCTTCTTCAAGCTGTAGAGCTTGTGAACCTTTGAGTGAGAGTGCGTCATTGATGTTTTGTTCTAATTCTTTACCGATTCTTGGTCTGTGAAAGGGGATCTCCATCATATTTTGACCTTTTTGTTTTTAGTTCGTAAATTTTATTTTAGTTTTTGTAAATTCTAGCTTAATTTTGCACACTTATTGCCAATAGATACGATATTTGCTACAATTTGCCCTAAAAAAGGATATTTGATGCAGATTCAAACAAAATCGTGCGGCAGTTATATGACTAATTGCTATATCGTCACTATTGATCACAAAGATTTTATTATCGACCCCGGCGTTGATGCGCTAGAGTGGATTTCACAAAATGTAAGCAACCCTGTGGCGATTTTTAATACACACGGACATTTTGATCATGTGTGGAGTAATGATGCCGTGGCTAAAAAATACGGTATCCCCATCTACGTACCAAAAGCCGATGCATCGCTGCTGCAAAACGATCCTTTTGGACAGGGTACTCCGCCTTCACAACCTGATGTGCTTGTAGAGGGTGATAGTGCGCTTGACATTGGCGGTGTAGAGGTGAAGTTTCTTCATTTCCCCGGCCACACACCCGGGTGTAGCGTGATAGAGATAGGGGATTGCTGGTTTAGTGGAGATTTTTTGTTCAAACACTCTATCGGTCGTTATGACTTTCCACTTTCAAGTGCGAGTGATATGAAAAAGAGTTTACAAAAAGTTTTAGAGATAGACAAAGAGGTAACAATCTATCCCGGGCATGGAGAAAGTACGAGTTTAGAGGAGGAAAAGAGAGTAATACCTTTTTTTATCTCTCAAATTTAAGCTGCATTACTTGCGGCTTGTTTCTTTCTCTTTTTTCTTTTTGTTACTCTCTTCAACAGCGGGAACTTCAATCTTTTGTTTATTCATCTTTTCGATATCTTCAGTATTTTTAGCGAGCTTAAGAGATAGTACATGTTTTTCAAGCACAACCGCCATAAACTTACAGTCTAAGATCTTTACATCGTTGTGGTAGCCCTGTACCTCGATTTCACGCTTACGGCTATCTTGATGGGACTGTTTTGCTTTAAAGGTCACTTTGTCACCGACTTTAACCGGAGAGAGAAATTTGCAATTGCTATTAACAAGTACGACATTTGGATCATTGACCGCTGCCATCGCACAAAAATCTGCTGCACCAAAGGTAAAGCCTCCATGAACGAGATTGTGCGAATCAACCGACATCTCCGATGTTGTGATCAGTTCAACTTCTGCATAGTTAGCTTCTAATTTGATAAGTTGACCACATAGATGGGGACTGATGGCGGTGTGGGTTTTTAGCCCAAGCTCTTCGTTTGATTTCAGGTCTAGCATCTCATCCATTATGTATCTCCCCTAAAATGAAAACTTATAACCGCGTCTTCTTACGGTGTGTATCACTTGCGAACCGACAGCATTTTTTAACCGCTTTCTAATTTGATTGATCGCAACTTCAACGGTGTTGTCAGAGACATATTCAGGTTCATCCCACAAAGCATTAATAATCTCATCTTTAGAAAAGACTCTATGTTTACGAAGTGCTAGATATGCCAAAATATCAAAAGTTTTGCCGTTTAAAGAGATTAACTTTTGATCGCCTAGTACCTCTTTTGCGGGGATATCAATCGTCAAACTTTTAATCGAAATTCTTTTTTCAAACAGTTCACGCATATTTGACTGTATACGCACTGCAAGTAAAGAGGGTGAATTGACATGCGTATACAGTACATCACTAACTCCGAATTTAAAAAAATCGATCTGCATCCGCTCATCTTCATTTAAGATGATAACTTTTGTTTCTTTGTTTTTTTGGCGTATCTCACTTAAAAATCTTTTAAATGATAGGGTGATCTCTGCTTGATCAATCAATACCAATTCATAATAACGAAAATCCGTAAAATTAGTTGCGTCGTAAGTGTCTTCTGCACAATCGATAATGCAGAAAAAATCCTTATCGAAACTGTTTTCAACTTCATTTACAAAATCTTCACTCAATCCTACTGCTAAAACTCTCATTTAGTGTATCCAAGCTTAATTTTTTTCGAAATTATACTTAAAATTTCTAAGAAAAAAAAGTAAAAAATTAAGGAGTAATTAAGAAAAATTATGAAAACTCACGATAAAGGGCTTTAGCACTAGCAAATTTTATTTTAAAGAAAGCTAAAAAGACTCTTAAAACTCTTTTTAAACTCTTTTTAGTACAATTTATCCACATAAAAGGAGGCGATATTATGAAACAAATCTATCTTTTACGGCATGCAAAGTCAAGTTGGAGCAAACCTGTTGCCGATTTTGATCGGGGTTTAAATAAACGGGGCAAAAAAGATCTTGCTTTTATGGCAACATTGATCAGATCCAAGCAGATTCATCCCGATCTTATCCTCTCCTCTCCTGCAAAACGAGCTAAAAAGACGGCAAAAGAGATCGGTAAAGCATTGGCAATTAGTAGAGTATATTATGATGAAAATATCTATGAAGCGGATATAGAGGAGTTGTTAGAGATTATTCACGAGCTTGATAACAATATCCACACGGTTTTTATCGTCGGTCACAATCCGGGATTAAATATGCTAGCAGAGTATTTAAGCGGCCGTGTTATTGATAATATTCCTACATGCGCGATATATGGACTAGAATTTCGCCTCAATGATTGGACAAAGGTCGATAAAGCGCAAGGGGAGTATTTGATGTTTGAATACCCTAAAAAGTACGCTTAGTAGGTTTGTAATTCATTATATAAACTATCTCTTTTTACGGGGGTAAAACCGCTATTTTTAATGAGATTGATAAACTCTTGCATCTGCGTTCCTTCTGCACTTGCTGCTCCTGCTGCGGCATTGATCGATTCTTTTTCGATCGTTCCGTCAAGGTCGTTGGCGCCAAATTCTTGGGTTATTGTAGCAAGCTGCAAGGTGGAAGTGACCCAATAGGCTTTAATATGGGGAATATTATCAAGTATTAAGCGGCTAATTGCCGTGGTTTTGAGAATCTCATGCGCAGTGATTGCGTTATCGACTTTGAGATAATTGTTTTGCGTCTGATATACTAGCGGAATAAAACAGTTAAACCCGCCGCTTCTATCTTGTACCTCTCGCAAACGAAGCATATGATCAATACGGTGTGATCTATTTTCAACATGTCCAAAAAGCATTGTTGCGTTGCTTTTTTTGCCGTGGCTATGCCAAATTTCATGGATCTTGAGCCAATCGCTTGAGCTTACTTTGCCTTTGCAAATGTACTCTCGTATCGTTTCATCAAAGATCTCAGCACCGCCTCCGGGCATCGAATCAACGCCGTTTTGCAGCATCAAGTCAATAATCTGTTCAAAACTTTTATTAAAAGTTCGACTTAAAAACTCAATCTCAGCAGCCGTCATCGCCTTAAGATGCACGTGCGGCAGTGCCTCTTTGATCGATCTAAAGACATCGATATACCACTGCAATCCCGCTTTTGAATTGTGCGCTGAAACCACATGTATCTCTTGTGCGCCCCTAGAGACGGCTTGTTGCGCGATAGAAACCACTTCTTTAGAGCTCATTGTGTAAGGGTTTGGGTTTTTACGGCTTGCACTGAAGCTACAAAACTTGCATACATCATCACACTCATTGGTCGGATTGATATGACGATTGACATTAAAATAAGTTTTGTTACCGTGGAGTTTACGGCGCTTTTGATCGGCTAATTTTCCAAGCGTGAAAAGATCAAGTCCGTACAGATCCAATCCATCTTGAAGATCTAATCGTATATTGTTTTCTATTTTTTCAACTACATGCATCACAAGCTACTTTTTTTTGCTCCTATAGTATCAAATCTTTTATAAAACTCTATTAAAGACAAGATTTTTCTTTCTTAGCATTTTTAAAGCAGTTTTGTAGTAAAATAACAAAACTTATAGCGGAGGTAAAAATGGCAAAACGGGTTCTTGTAAAATTTTCCGGAGAAGCGCTTTCAGGTGATGCCGGTCACGGTATCGATACAAATATCTTAAAATTTATTGCTAGCGAGATAAAAGAGTTGGTAGACAACGGTGTCGAGGTCGGTGTTGTCATCGGCGGCGGTAATATCATACGCGGAGTAACCGCAGCAGCCGATGGGATTATCAAAAGAACAAGCGGTGACTATATGGGAATGATGGCGACGGTGATCAATGCCGTAGCGATGCAAGAAGCGTTAGAGTATATCGGGCTGAAAGTACGTGTACAAAGTGCTATAAAGATGGAGCAGATCGCTGAATCGTTTATCGTACGGCGGGCTAAAAGGCATCTGGAAAAAGGTAGAGTCGTTATCTTTGCCGCAGGAACGGGAAATCCCTATTTTACAACCGACACTGCAGGAACATTGCGTGCAACGGAGATTGAAGCGGAAATGATCATCAAAGCCACCAAGGTTGATGGTGTGTATGATAAAGATCCAAGCAAGTATAACGATGCGAAAAAGCTAGAAGTGCTGAGTTATGATGACGCGCTTAAAGACCATATCAAAGTAATGGATGATACCTCTATTGCTTTAGCAAAAGATAACTCTTTGCCGATTGTCGTGTGCAATATGTTTGAAAGGGGCAATCTTCTTGCTATCACACAAGGCGATATGAGCAAATGCTCAATCGTTAAATAAATTTAAAATAAAAAAAGGAAACAGTATGAGATTAGAACAGATTACAGCAGTAGCTTTGGAAAAAGTAGGTTTTGATAAGTATTTATTAGCAGAAGGCGTATCAAAAAGATCAAAAGAGATCAGCGCGGGTGCTAAACCGCTTGTGGATATGGATCCAAAGAAGTTTAAACACACCGATATAGCGATCTCTGAAGTTGCTGCAGGGATGATAGAGGTAAAAAGCTCGTAATTGTGAAGGAACTGCTTCAAAAAATAGTCAATTGCAACAATGTCCCCTATGCAAAATCACTGCTTGATGCGTGTATCAAAAGTCCTAAAATCGAAAAAGCGTATGAGTTTTCGATAAAAGCACACGAAGGACAGTACAGAAAAAGCGGTGAAGAGTATGTCGTGCACCCGATCTTAGTGGCTACTAT
>JBNJHJ010000022.1:0-14597 GCA_051748365.1 Campylobacterota bacterium | reverse complement strand
GCCGTAATCATCAAGTGCCGTTAGCGGTGGAAAAACAAAACACTCTACGCTATCGTCTTGAAACTGCAAAAAACTATCTAAATGCTGCAGGTACTTTTGCGTCTGCACTCGCGTATGGTTTGTTTTAAAGTTTGCTGCATAGATCAATGTTCATCCTTTATCATCAGATTTATGACGCCGGGCAACTCTTTGCCCTCTAACAGCTCTAGCGACGCACCGCCACCGGTGCTGATAAACGTCATCTCTTCATCATCTCCCGTTCGCTGTACAAGATCAGCCGTATCTCCACCGCCGACAACGGTTGTTGCGTGCGCACTGGCTACGACGTGTGAAAGCTTTGTACTGCCTTTAGCAAACTTATCCATCTCGTACACGCCCATGGGTCCATTCCACAAAATCGTCTGCGCATCGTTAAGACTTTCGGTAAAAAGCTTCACCGTTGCAGGTCCGATATCTAGCCCCATCCAGTTTTGCGGGATCTCTTTGGAGGTAACAAATTTAATAACGCTATCTTCACTAAATTTTTCTGCGGCAACAACGTCCACTGGCAGATAGAGTTTGACGCCTAGACGCTTGGCCTCTTCCATAATATGCAAAGCATCCTCAAGCAGTTCATCTTCCACAAGCGACGCACCTACATCCTCACCCAAAGCTTTCAAAAAGGTAAACGCCATCCCGCCGCCAATAAGGAGTTTGTCTACTTTTGGCAAAAGATTGGTCAACGCCTGGAGTTTTCCCGACACTTTGCTACCGCCGACAATCGCGGCAAAGGGGCGCACGGGTTTTTTAAGCAGTTGGTAGAAAAACTCGATCTCTTTTTGCAATAAAAATCCGCCGGCTTTATGCTCAATATCAAAATATTTTGTGATTCCCTCAACCGAAGAGTGCGCTCGGTGACTTACCCCAAAAGCGTCATTGATATAGATCTGTGCCATCTGTGCCAACTCTTGTGCCATACCCGGGTCGTTTTTTGTTTCGCCCGCTTCAAAACGGAGATTTTCCAAAAGCAAAATTTCACCCTCTTTGAGATTAAACGCTTTTGTTTTTGCATCATTGCCGATCACATCCGTTGCCATTGCGACATCATGTTTTAGTAGTGTTTTCAAACGCTTTGCAACCGGAGCTAGAGAGTATTTTGAGTTTATCTCTCCCTTTGGACGCCCTAAGTGGCTAGCAAGAATGATTTTGCAATCTCTATCAAGGCAGTAACGGATAGAGTGAATAGCAGAACGTATGCGCCTATCATCGGTAATATTGCCAAAATCATCCAAAGGCACATTAAAATCACAACGGATAAATACGCTTTTTCTATCTAGATCCAACTCTTTTATCGACTTCAATCTCATACAAAAACCCCTATTTTGATGCTACGTATATAGCCATGTCAACTAATCTATTTGAATATCCCCATTCATTGTCATACCATGCCATAATCTTAATCATATTTTTATCCACTACCTGCGTTAAATCTGTTGCCACCACGGAACTGTGCGGATCGCCCAACACGTCTTGCGATACTTTCATATCATCATCCATAGCAATAATCCCCTGCAACTGCCCTTGGCTTTTTTGGCGCAGTACGCTATTGACCTCTTCGATACTTGTATCTTTTGAAACAACGATATTAAGGTCCACCATCGATACGTTTGGCGTAGGAACGCGCACACTTTGTCCGTGCAGCTTTCCATCAAGATGCGGCATTACCAGTTTCATCGCTTTGGCAGCTCCCGTTGTAGTAGGGATCATATTGATAGCTGCAGCTCTTGCGCGTCTTTTATCTTTTGTGTGTTTTACATCTAGAATATTTTGATCGTTAGTGTAGGAGTGGATCGTTGTCATCAACCCTTTTTCAATTCCAAAGGCATCATCAAGTACTTTTGTTACAGGACCTAAACAGTTGGTTGTGCAACTTGCATTAGAAATGATGTTTTGACCCGCATAATCTTGTTCGTTCACACCAATGACAAATGTAGCAGTGTCATCCTTTGCAGGAGCACTGAAAACTACTTTTTTGCATCCGTTGTCAATGTGTACTTGGGCTTTGTCTTGTGATAAAAACACTCCGGTACACTCCAGTACTACCTCTGCACCGCACCCTGCAAAGTCTAGATTCTTAGGGTCTCTATCGTTAAAGATTTTTGCTTTTGTGCTTCCCATATGCAAAAAGCCATCTTTGACGTAAACATCATGCGCATAGGTTCCAAAGACAGAATCATATTTTGTCAAATACTCAATCATCTCATCTGTAGCGGTGTCGTTGATCGCTACTAACTCTACATCATCTTTGCTCTCTATAATTCTAGCAACGCTTCTACCTATTCGTCCATATCCGTTTATTGCGACCTTTACTGCCATTTTATTACCTTTTTTGTGATAAAATTTAAGCGCTATGATACTATAATATCCGTAAAACTCTCATTAACAAGGATTACAAATCGCAAACAATGTAGCACTATTTGGCGGCAGCTTTGACCCCCCTCACCTTGGACACATACAGATAATAGAAAAAGCCCTTAAATACTTGGATATAGACACCCTCATCGTGGTTCCAAACTATCTCAATCCATTCAAAAATAGCGTTGTTGCCGACGGACAAAAGCGCTATGAGTGGTTACAAAAAGTAACACGAAAATATAGCAAGGTTGTGGTGAGTGATTTTGAGATCAAAAGACAAAAACCGACACCCTCATTGCTTACAGTTAAGCATTATGCACAAAAATATGATAAAATATATTTTATTATCGGTTCGGATAATGTCCAAAAACTCCACAGGTGGCACGGTTTTAACGACTTAGATGCACAAGTGGAGTGGATAGTAGCTACAAGAAAGGGCTTTGAAAGTAAAGATTATCAAACCCTTGAGGTAGAGGTAGATATTAGTTCTACGGATTTAAGAAAGAATTTAACAAAAGAATATATTCCAAAAGAGATTTTAAACGAAGTAAAGGAAACGTATGAATGAAATTGAAAAAAGAGTTGAGCATATTGTCCAACTACTTGATAGCAAAAAGGGTGAAGATATCCAAACCTTTGACCTTAGCAGCAAAGACTATATCGCAGATCGTGTTGTTATAGCAAACAGTTTAGGTAACAAACATACCGCAGCACTTTTAGAGTATCTCAAAGATGACTTAAAAAAAGCCGGTGAAAAGGTTTTACATATCGATGAGAGTGAAGATTGGGCAATTTGCGATATGGGCGATATCATCATTCACGTTATGACTGCCGAATATCGTGAAAAGTATAACTTAGAAGAGTTTTTGCAAAATATTTATCAAAATTAAAAGCTGCATAAACAAAGTTTAGGTTATAATAAATATGCACACTGTGCAATAAAATTTGGAGGTGCTATATGAATACAAGTATTGTAGGAAGAAAAATTGAATTAACGGATTCTATTAAAGAGCATATTGATACTTTGGTAAATTCACTCAATAAATATAACTTAGAGATTATCTCGGCAAAAACAGTGATCTCAGCAGATGAAAAAAACGGCAAAAAAGGCTTTAGTGTCGAATTTATCGTAAATCTCAAAAATAAAAATAGCGTCGTTATCACACAAAAAGACAAAGATGTCTATGCGGCGGCAGATCTAGCAATAGAGCGGGTCAAAAAGGTTCTTCGAAGACACTCGGACAAGATAAAAAACAAAAAACATATCAGTCACGAAGAGATCGATGCGATGCCGATTTTGGAAGATGAGCGCTATGCAAACAACGAAGATGAGATCGTACCGATGGATCTAGAGTTGCATAAACCTCTTGAGATCGAAGATGCGATAAAAGCGCTCAAAGATGACAAAAAAAGACAGTTTATCGTTTTCAATGATATGGAGAGTAAACTACGCATTATGTATAAAAGAGCCGACGGGAAGTTTGGACTATACTAGTATTTTGGCAACAAGAGCTCTCTTGTTGCCTCAAGACAACTATTTTACACTACAAAAGGGTTTAGGATGTATGATGACAAACCGACAAAAAAAGAGTTTAAAAACAGAAAAGAAGATATTGAAAAAGAGTTAGAAACGCTTTTTAAAGCAAACCTCAAGATCGCAGATTGGGATGTTCCCGAGATCGATAACGATATGGCAGCACAACTGCTGCTTGATATACTACAAGACAAACTCGACTCTATCAAAGCCGATGTCAAAACGGGAAAATACGACTTTTATTAAGTCCCGCTTCGAATCACTTGCTTATCGGTAACTTCAAAATCAAAATATTTTGGGGTTAGGTCGATACCGTCAATTAAACCGTACTGAATACCGGCTGCTTCTAGGTTTTTAGCTTCTTGGTAAAGTAACCCTAAACCGTAACGACTTTCGTAATTGTTAGCATCCTCCATCGTTGCAAGTCGTAGCAATACCGTAGCGTTTGCATGGTGGTCTGCAGCTACAGAGGCGACGGCTCCTAAAAACATCGTAGCGGAATCTTTCATCTTATGTTTATCGATCAATTCATTCATCAAAGTGTACGCATGTTCATAATCTTTAAGCAGTATCTGTACTTTTGCAAGAGCATACATTATTCCCCGTGGATCCTCACTAAAAAGCATCGCTTCATTGAGCCGCTGCTGTAGAGTAAACAGATCTCCCGCTAAGTTCATAAAATCGATATAACTATTCATCGGTAATTTCGCACCGTGGTAAATCTCTTTTTCCGGCATAATATTGTTGATAAAGTATGTTTGCACTCTTGAAGCAAACTGTTTCATGGGAAGTTTATAATTTTGCGCATACAGATGCAAGAGTTGCGACATCAAATCTTTTTGCGTCACGTTTTGCAACCTGTTTGTATATTTGAGCAACTCTTTTTGATTATCATGTTGCAAATAGGTAGCTATTTGAAAACTTACATGTAAAGGCGTTCGCTGTGTATCTTCTTCACTCCACGATATCATCGCACTCATATTATCGCCCATCATCTCAATCAAGGCTTCATAAAACTTTGTCGTTTCATTGCTTTTTTCAAGGCGAAGGTCTTCTACGATAATGGAGTGCAGTTTTTTAACATCTTTTTGAATAAGCTGTGCACTCATCAGCGAAAAGATACCTGAAAGAAAATTGGAAGCATCAAGATGGTAGCTTCGGGTAAAGTGTTCGTGCGCCTTAACGAAGTTATCCATCTGCGCATACGTAAGTGCTAGATTATAGTGCACGATAGAGTGGTTTTCATACTCTTGCAGCAACTGCTTCAGCAGTGTATTTGCCTGCAAAATCTTTTTATCAAGAGCTAATCTAATAGCCCGTGAAAGCTGCATATTTACCTCAGATACCGCACCGCTTTTTGCCAAATACCTGCTTGTATTATTGGACACTTCATCGATAAACAGCGTCGAACTGCCCTTTTGAATCAGTGAGATCGCTTCATTGGCATCAAACACTTTATAGGGTGCGTAGTAAAAAAGCAGTTGATAGGAAAACTTTTTATTGTTTTTAAACTTAGAGACAAACTCTTTTTGAAAACGGTTTGCATCGTAAAGTTTTTGGTCAAGCTTTACCTTTATTGTATACGTATCAGCGATCTGTTCATCGCTATAGGATTCTCTCAATGTATCGATTTTCTCAGCCGCAGCTTTAAACTCCTGTCTTTTAAGATCAACCAGCGCATGCGCTAGGGGCAAGCGCTTTGGATAAAGCCCGTACTCGGCAGCTTTGGCAAAATGTTTATGCGCTAAATCATACTCATTAACATTTGCATAGCTCAATCCTAACAAGAACTCTTTTCTATCAGATGCAACATTTTGTAAATGTTCAATTGCAGCATAAAAGGAGCGAAACTCTAAATTTGCGTAAGCACCGATTAAGCTATAATCACTCCCGTAATAGGGTGTTTTTTCCAAACTTGTCGCGGCTAAGGCTTCATACATATCATTTTTGTAAAAGTTTATCGTCGCATAGAGATAGGGGTAGAGTTTTGAATCGCTCTCATACCCAAGATATGCATACGCAAGATCGATGTAGTGGTTAAACAGTTTTTCATTTTCAAGGTGTAGCGCACTTACTGCAGCATTGAGCGCACTTATTGTGCGATGTTCTTGATTTTGCACCGCTTTTTCAAACGATTTGATCGCATCTTTAAAATCTCTGCTTTTCATCTGCGAAACCCCGAGGTTGTAGTAAGAGATCGACTTTGAAAAATTAGCGATATGATCATAAAGCTTCAGCGCTTCAGCCTTTTTACCCTCTTCATATAAAAGATTGGCTTTTGATACCATATCTTCTAAACGGCTTTGCAGCACCTCTTTATCTTGTGTAACATTTTCGACAATCGGGTCTGTTTCAAACTCTTGGAACTGGCTTTTGTCTTTGCTTAAAGCCACTACCAAAAGCACAAGCCCCGCAATAACGACAAAACCGCCCCCAATCAAAGAGAAAAGAATGATCTTTTTCTTTTTTGCTTTTGCGTCTTTATCGTCTTTGTTTTGCTGTTGGATCTGTGCATCTGCAGCACTTTCACCCTCTTCGACAATGATCTCTTCTTGAGGCTCTTGCGTCTGCTCTTTTGGGTCTTGGTTTTGCTCTTGTGCCATCTATTATCTCATATAAGGGTGTAAAACTTCCGGTATCTGCACCGATCCGTCTGCGTTTTGATAGTTTTCCATAATCGCAACAATCGTTCGCCCTACTGCCAGTGAAGAGCCATTAAGCGTATGCACAAGAGTGTTTTTCTTGCCCTGCTTGTAGCGAATCTTTGCGCGTCTTGCTTGAAAATCTCTCGTGTTTGAGATAGAACTGATCTCTCGGTAGCAGCCTTGTCCGGGAAGCCACACCTCCAGATCGATCGTTTTTGCCGCACCAAAGCCCAAATCACCGCCGCAAAGAAGCATTTTACGGTGGGCTAAGCCCAAGGAGCTGAGCAAACTACTCGCAACCTCTACCATCGACTCTAGCATCTGCTCACTATCATGCTGTTGTGTTAACGCCACCATCTCCACCTTGCTAAATTGGTGCTGGCGGATCATACCCCGTGTATCGCGTCCCGCACTGCCGGCCTCTTTTCGAAAACAGGGAGTATGCGCGGTAAATTTTAGCGGCAACTGCTCTTGGGTTAAAATTTCGTCATTATAGATATTTGTTAGCGGCACTTCTGCTGTTGGAATCAGATACAACCCATCATCGGTTTGAAACAGATCATCTTTAAATTTAGGCAGCTGCCCCGTTGCGTAGAGCATATCGGCATTGTTTAAAAAAGGAACACTCACCTCTTCAAAACCGTGCTTGGCATTAAAATCCAAAAAGTAATTCACCAAAGCCCGCTCTAGTTTTGCCCCATCGCCTCGAAGCAATGAAAAGCGGCTTTTTGCAAGCTTGACGCCTCTTTCAAAATCGATCCACCCGTTTTGTGCTAATTCCCAATGCTCTTTTGGCTCAAAATCAAACGTCGGTACCTGTCCTATTTTTGCAAGTTCGACGTTTTGCTCTTCACTATCGCCTAAAGGAACGCTGTCATCGGGGATATTTGGGATAGAACTGGCACTTTTTTCTAACTCCCAATCGATCTCGTTAACCTCTTCGTTTTTGGTTGCGATAGATTTTTTAGTATCGGCTACGATCTTTTGCAGCGAAGCGATATCTTTACCCTCTTTTTTATACTGCCCAAAAAGTTTTGAATTCTTGTTTTGGCTTGCTTGCAGATCTTCTAACTCTTGCTGCAGCTTTTTTTTCTTTTGGAAAAGCTCTTTAAGCTCTTGCAGTACGCTATTGGAGACGCCCTTTTTGCTTAGCTTACTCTCAATCTCTACAAAATTTTTTTGCATATATTTTAAATCAATCATCTACTCTTATCCTTTATATCTTTGCACCGATATTAAAAATACAATCTCTTACGACCTCTAACTTTGCACTTGCATCTTTTTGTGCCGCAGTGTTGCCGCTAGCGATCACGTCATCGACAAAAGAATCATTCAAGCCCTCTCTTTTTTGGCGCATCGGGTCAAGCACGCTTTCGATGCCGCTTAAACATCGCTTTTTACACTCTACGCATCCGATGGATCCCCCTTCACACGCACTTTTGATCTCTTCTACGCTCTCTTTGTCGCTTACACTTTGATGGTAATCAAAGACTAAACAGATATCAGGATTACCCGGGTCATCTTTTTTGACTCTGCCCGGATCGGTTTTTGCCTTTCTTAGCTTACTCCAAACCTCATCTTGCGTATCGGTAAGATAGATGGCGTTGTTGTAGCTTTTACTCATCTTTCTTCCATCAAGTCCTTGCAATCTCGCTGTTTGCGTTAGCATCTCTTTGGGCTCTATAAACACGTTTTGCCCAAACAGATGGTGAAAACGCCGCACGATTTCGCGCGCTAACTCAAGATGGGGCAGTTGATCTTCGCCAATAGGTACATGCGTTGCATCATAGATAATAATATCCGCTGCTTGCAACACCGGGTAGGTCAAAAATCCACCCGTATTGATATCTTTGCCGCTGAGATTTGCCATCATATCTTTATAAGTGGGGTTTCGCTCTAGCCATCCAAGCGGTGTGATCATGTTTAAAAGCAAATAGAGTTCCGCATGCTCTTTGATAGCACTTTGTAAAAACATCTTTGATTTTTGCGGATCTAGCCCCGCACTGATCCAATCTTTGACAAGCTCTTTTGAAAGGTGATTGAGATTCAATCCATCTTCGTAGCTTGTCGAAAGTGCATGCCAATTTGCTACAAAAAAGTATGCTTCATTTTCATCTTGCAACTTCGCCCAGTTTTGCAACACGCCAAAGTAGTGCCCTAGATGCAGTCTTCCTGTCGGGCGCATTCCGCTAACAATTTTTTTCATTATCTAATACTCTCCTTTTTACTCTTTCAATCTTTGTTAAAATTTCAGTTTTCGTCATCCTCAGCTCTTTCGCCCCGTTTTCGCGCGCTGATAATCACAGGACACCCCTCAAACCCAAAGTTTTGTCTGATCATATTTTGTAAATAGCGCTTGTAGCTAAAGTGCAAGCCTTGGGGCATATTCATCACAAGTGCAAATCGCGGCGGTTTGACGCCGTATTGGGTGACATATTTTATCTTTAAGCGCTTGAGGTGAAATGAGGGCAGTTGGTGCTTCATCGTCGCAAAGTTGATCACATCGTTAAGTTTAGAAGTAGGGATTCTTTTGGTGTACTCTTTATAGATATCGATGATATGATCATAGATTTTGTGGGTTCTTTTGTGCGTCAGTGCAGAGACGGTGATAAAGGGCGCGTAGTGTAAAAATCGCAGCTCATCACGCACATCTTGCTTTATCTCTTTAAAGCTTTTTTCACACTTATCCCATTTGTTAAGCACAATCAAACAACCTAAACTATACTGCTCGATCAATCCCGCAATCTTTTCATCCTGATCAGTCACCCCCTCACTTGCATCGATGACAAGCAGTGCGATATCGGCATTTTCTAGCATCTTTTTGGTACGATTGAGTGCATACTTTTCAATCCCCACAATCTTGCTTCGGCGCCGCAATCCTGCCGTGTCTATGAAGTTGATCGTATGTTCGCCGTACGTATAGGTCTCATCATTAGGATCAATTGTCGTTCCCGCTATCTCACTGACTACCGCACGCTCTTCTTGCAGCATCGAGTTGAGCAGCGAACTTTTTCCGGCATTGACTTTTCCGATAATCGCCACGTTGATCGTTTTGTCATCAACCTCTTCTTGCGTCTTTCCTTGCAGTATCTGTTCAAGCGAAAAATCCTCATCACCGTGGGCTAGAATCTGGTTTTTAAGAAGATCGCTTTCATCTGTATCTAGCAACGATTGTATCCATGATTTGAGTGCATTTACTTTGCGGTTGTGGCTAACAGAGATCGCAAAAACCTCTTTTGCCCCAAAGCTATAAAACTCCACAAAGCGCTCTAACTCCTCTTTGTCATTATCGATTTTGTTCACCACAAGTGCTATAGGTCTGCCTAGTGCTTGCAGCTCATAAAAAAGTTTCATATCATCATCTTGCGGTAATGTTTTACCATCAACTACGTAGAGGATTATATCAGCTTGAGCGGCGGCTTTTAACGAAAGCTCTTTGATCTTTGAAAACAACACTGTGCTTTCATCGATCCCGCCGGTATCAAGCAGCTCCACCTCAACCCCGTCAAAATCCGCAATCTTTTTATTTACATCACGAGTGGTACCGCTAACATCGCTAGTAATGGCAACTCGCTGCATCAAAAAACGGTTAAACAGAGAGCTTTTGCCTACATTTGGTTTTCCCAAAATTGCTATTTTTTGCATTGGTACAACTTTCTACTTTTTAAAAGTATTTTAGCTAAATATTTTGAAAATGTGATTATTAGATGAATTATTGCGATATCACCTCTTATTGACCGAAAGTGCATAAACTGCTATAATTTAAAAAAATATAAATAAATAATTATACTTTAATTATTTTACAGTTACATATGTGAGTATAAAATGGATATTGTAATTACAAAAAAATCGATATTTCGATGCTATGTAGAAGCGTTATTTCTTTTGATAGTGATACATTTTTTAATATACGGCGATTTGAATACAGTTTTTTAGGTATTGATACATTTTAATGATTTAAAATTTAGTGAAAATATTTCTACTGCAAAGGCACGCTACACTGCCTAGACCCTGAATCAAGTTCAGGGTGACGGGGGCATCTTCACGTCATGCTCGATCACGTCTAGGATCTGCATGTGAGAGTGACTTTGCTTTATGAAATTTTTCGATTTTTGTATTGACTTTACCGATAGAGTATAAAACTTGTTTAGGCACACTTTAAGTAACATTATCCTAAAATCGCGAAAAATTCACGCAAGGAGCATATGATAGCAAATATCATTAAAAATATAGATAGGGGCGTACTTTTCATGCTAGCAGCATCGGTGTGTTTTGCCTTTATGGGAGCCTTTGCAAAGCTTGCTGCTGAAGAGTTAAGCTCTATCGAAGTGGTCTTTTTTCGCAATCTTTTCGGTATTATCATCATAGCGATGATGGTGCTTAAAAAACCTTTTACCCACAAAGGCGGGCGTCCGTTTTTACTTGTCTTTCGCGGGCTTATCGGCTTTTTTGCCCTGCTTGCATTTTTCTACAATCTTGCCCACATCCCAATAGCCAACGCCATGGTACTATCTAAAACAAGCCCTATCTTTACCGCTATTTTTGCTTTTTTTCTACTCAAAGAAAGACTCTCGCTCAAATCCTGGACTGCGGTGTTTATCGGTTTTGTAGGCATCGTTTTTATCACCCAGCCTACGGGACTGGGGCTTAGCAAATACGATATCTTAGGAATTCTAAGCGGTGCGGGAGCGGCGCTTGCGTATACAAGCGTTAGAGAACTTCGCGCGTATTATGATACCCGCGCAATTGTGCTATCGTTTGCTATTGCAGGCACTGTCGGACCGATTGTTTTGATGGGTATCGGTGCGTTTTATGCCCCCAAAAATCTTGACTTTTTATTTGCTCCTTTTGTGATGCCTAGCGGCGTTACGTGGCTGTATATTATCGCTCTTGGCATCGTTTCAACAGCCGCACAACTGTTCATGACCAAAGCCTACACCCTCAGCAAAGCAGGTATCGTCGGAGCGGTAAGTTATATGAATATCGTTTTTGCCATCTTTGTGGGGTTGCTTATCGGCGATGCGTTTCCAAACTTTTATACCATGGTAGGCATCGCACTAGTGATCACTTCAGGAATCACCGTAGCGATGCAAAAAAAGAGTTAAACGCTGATATCGATATGATGGGCATCATCTTCTAAGGGCTGCTCATCATCTTCCTCTTCCCCGTCACTTTGTCTGTAGCGCTCCTGTCTAGCTTGATCTTTCTCTCTTTCATTATCAGGATTGACTTTGTAAGTTTCTTCGGCGGGTTTGACCTCTTCGATACTTTTTTTCTGCTCTTTTGCGATCTCTCGTGCTGCTAAGTCTTGCACATCGATGCGACTCATGACGTTAGAAACCTTATTTGCCGCTAAGTGAATATTTTGATTGACCTGTATGACATTACCAAGTGCTGTCACTGCCATAGTCTGCTCCTTGTTTTACTTTCGTACGCTGATAGTACTGTACTTGACATACAATACGTTTGATCCCTCTTTGGGAGTTACGTTTTTCCTTTGGGTATAATCGACCAAATAATCTCCCGCATAAGTCACGCTAAAATCCACACACAGTTTGGCAGCCTGTTCGATCACGCTTTGAGGCACTTGCTGCTTGTCTGTTTTGATGATGCAGTGGGCTGAGGGCATATCTTTTACATGCATCCAGATATCATTGGCTTTTGCCTCTTTGAGTAGTTTTTGATTTTCATTGGAGTTTCTGCCCACATAGATCTTAAAATCCTCGATCCAAAAAGTTTCAAACTCGCTTTTTTCTCGCCTTGCTTTGCTGCGACCGCGTTTGGGCACTAGCATCTCGATCTCGTTGCAACTATCAGATTCTTCTATGGTGCGCTTAAGCCTTTCATAAAAGGCGATCTTATCTTTTAAACTATCTTTTTCAATATGTAGGTTTTCAAATTTTTGGCGCAGTCTGCGCGCTTTTTTAAACAGGTAATCACTCACTCTATTTATCTTGATATCTTTTGGCAGTGCTATCTCTACATCGTTGCCCTCAAAATCTTTGGTCACAAGCTTTGTATCGTAGGGTTTGATACTGTGTAGATTTGCTAACACGATATTAGCATCGATCTCATAGCGGTTTGCTTTGGCTTCAAGCTCTTGTTCATCATCAAGCTGTTCATACTTTTGCTGCAACTTTTTGAGCTTTTTGTCCACAAGCTTGATCTTTTGTTTTTTTAGCTGCTGCAACTGTTTACGCTCAAAATCACTGTATATTTCATACAGATAGTTATCGATATCACCGATCTCAATCTCTTTTTCGTGTAACTGCTTAGGAGGGATCGCTTGGAGTTTTTTGCCCGGTTGCACGATGCGAAAGGATGAATACCCATCCACATGGCGCAAGGCTTCTACGATTACACCCTCTTCATCAACGATAATAGCGTTGGTATTTCTTCCCGTAAACTCAAAGCGCAGCGTATAAAACTCTTTTTTGTAGCGGTTGGTCGATTCTACCTTTATCAAAAGCACACGGTCGTTTGGATCGGTTTTGATAAAGAGCACTTTTGTTTTAGTGAAATACTTTTGCAGCATCGTATCAAAGGGCGCTTTATAAAACTTTGATACCTGCATACGGTCGTTTTTGAAGATAAATCCGTGCTGTTTGAGCATATAAAAATAGATTGTTTCCTCTTTAAAATCACACTCGATGATATTATCATCAATGCGGCGAACTTTTTTGATAAATTTGTGTTTATGAAGTTTTTGGGCTATCGCTTTTAAAATTTGTAATTTCATTTTTTCACTTTTTAACTCTATTTTATCCAAAATCAAACTTTTTTGTACTTGAAAAGAGGATTTTAAATACCTTCACACCTATTTTAAGATAGAATAGAAATAAAAAGTCTCTTAAAGGCGTTTTATGGATAATATCGATCAGGTAACAGGGCTGTATAAAAATAATGAGGTACAATTGATGTGCTTTCAAATTGCCCCGGATAGTGATATCTTTGCGATTAATGTATACAAAATTCGTGAAATCATCAAATACAAAGGCAAAATTACCGACATTTCAAGCAGTTCGCAGCTGATTTTAGGGCTTGTGACCTTGCGACGTGAAACAATTCCGGTGGTGGATTTGAAAAAATGGTTTCACTATGATGCATTAAGCCCACAGCAAAATCTTGATGATGAAGCTATTGAGGACGAAGATGTTATCCTTGCAATCTGTGAATTTTCCTCCTACACCGTTGGGATCCGCATCCACAAAGCAGAACGTATCATCACTAAAAACTGGAGCGAGATATTTCAGGTTGAAAACTCCTTCAATGACAAGATCAATAACAATACCCGCTACTACGACGGACGGCTAGTACAGATTGTAGATATTGAACGGATGCTCATTGATGCGTTTCCGTGGCTAGAAAATGAAAAAAACGAAGAGTTAGAATCGATTGAATCACTCCATAAAGATAAATTCATCCTCCTTGCCGAAGATTCTCCCTCTGCGATGAATATGATGAAAAAGATTTTAAAAAAGCTGGGTGTGAAGTTTCATGCTTTTATCAACGGGCAGCTGCTACTAGATCATCTTTTTTCCCATCCCGATGAAGATATCGGAATGATTATTACCGACCTTGAGATGCCTGTCGCCAGTGGTTTTGAAGTGATAAAACAAACAAAAGCCGACAAACGTTTTGAGCATATCCCCATTGTCGTCAACTCCTCTATGAGCGGAGCAAGCAATGAACAGATGGCAAAGAGTCTCAATGCGCAAGGCTTTATCTCCAAATCAAATCCCAAAGAGATCAAAGAAGTCATCCAAAAGTTTATGTAACGACGCTTTTGCTATAATTACAGATAAATTTACGACTTTAAAGATAGGATATTGAATGGGACAAACAATAACAGAAAAAATTTTTAGCGACCATGCAGGCAAAAAAGTCCATGCAGGAGAGATAGTTGAAGTAGATATCGATATGGTTATCGGCAATGATATCACAACACCGATCTCCATCCGTGCTTTTGAAAGTAGCGGTGCAACAAAGTTAGCCAGACCCGATAACTTTGCAATCGTGATGGA
>JBNJHJ010000021.1:0-14758 GCA_051748365.1 Campylobacterota bacterium | reverse complement strand
GAAGCGGGGATTTGGTCAAGCAGTTTTTGAATCTGCTGCTGCTGCAGCTGTTGCTGCTTCTTTTTCTCCTCTTGCATCAATTGCGCAAGCTTTGCAGTTTTTTGATCCATGGTAAAGGGTTTTTGCATATTGAGGTTCAATGTTTTTTCATGATTTGCATAGGATAAAGTAACCACCGCACAAAACAGCAGGGTTATGATGGATAGTTCAATGAGTTTCAAAATCTCTCCTTAAATATTAAAATAATTGGCTTGCGGATGGATACAGATAAGTGCAGAGGTGGATTGTTCGGGCACTATCTGAAAGGTTTCACTCAACGTTATACCAAACTCTTGAGGAGTTAAAAGTTGAAACAAAGCATCATTAAGCTCTAGATCCGGACACGCAGGATACCCAAAACTATAGCGCGCTCCTTGGTAGCCGCTCATCTTCACATCGCGGATACTGCCGCTATCAACGTTAAGATCAAGGCGAATCTGTTTGTGTGCAATCTCGGCAAGCGCTTCGGCTAACTCACTGCCAAGCCCGTGGGCAAAGTAGTAGTTGGTGAAATCTCCCGCGTCATAGAGCTTTTTTTCATACTCACTGATCTTTTTACCCGCACTGACGATAGAAAAGCTAATAACTTTTTCATGCAAGAAAAAATCAGAAATTGCGCGAAAGGGCGGTTTTTGCTGTCTTTGAAAGGTAAAGGTGTGGCTATCACCGTTTTCATCTTCTACAATCAAGCTGTCTTTGTGGGCTTTGCACCGAAAGTAGCCGTAAATGATCGTGGGTTCAAAAAGTTCGTTTAAAAACAGCTCTTTGAGCTTCAGATACGTTGGATGCACCACCTCTTTGAGCTGCTTTTGCTTTTCATCTTTGCTTAAACCCTTTGAGCTAAAGCCCCATCTTTGATTAAACAGCATCTTTTCATTGATCCACTCAAACGCTAAAGCTTTATCAACCTCCATCACTCTTCGTCCCCAAAACGGCGGAGTAGGGCTCGTAAAAGGCTTGGGCATCTCTATCTTTTCATAAGGAGGGATCGCAAAACGCTTTTTTTGCGGTTTTTGTATCGGCGCTGCGTTTGGTTTTAAATTCGTATCAAGATTTCCCTTTTCAATCCTACCCATTGCCGTCACCCCGTCAAAGGCATCTTTGCAGTAAAAGATCGCTCCACCGTAACAAGGACGGCAATACTCATCGATAAAGTTTTGCGTCAGTGCAGCGCCTCCTAACAGCACGGGGGTATCGATCCCCTCACTTTTTAAAACCTCTAAAGACTCTTTCATTACTTGCGTTGATTTTACAAGCAGTCCGCTCATCCCTATGGCATCAGGCTTGTGCTTTTTGATCGCTTGAATGAACTCTTCAATCTCTACTTTGATCCCTAAATTGATCACTTTGAAACCGTTGTTGCTTAAGATGATATCTACTAAGTTTTTGCCCACATCATGCACATCGCCTTTGACCGTACCAAGTACGAGCGTCGTATCGGCCTTTTTTTCTTTTTTGGGCAGATAAGGGGTCAAAAAATCCACTGTTGCTTTCATCGTTTCAGCCGATTGCAATACAAAAGGCAGCTGCATCTTGCCCTCACCAAAGAGTTCACCGATCTCTTTCATCCCGTCAATCAAGATCTCATTAACAATCACTTGCGGATCTAAACTCTCCTTGACCAGATCAACATGCTCAAGCATCGCTTCTTTATTGCCGTCAAAGAGAAACTTTTTGATTTTTTGCGTATCATCAAGATCATCTAAACTCGTATCGGCCTCTTCTTGCAACCCCTCTTTATCTTTAAAATAATCGATAAAGGCAAATAGCGCGTTTTTGTCTTTGTTAAAAAGCAGATCTTGGCATACTTTAATATCCTCTTCACTCATCTTTGCAAGCGGCACGATATGTTTGACATTGATAATAACCGCGCTCATTCCAGCCTTGATGCAGTGGTGCAAAAATACGGAGTTGAGATATTTTCTTGCATCTTTGTTAAGCCCGAAACTGATATTGCTCAGTCCCAAAACCGTTCCGCACTCAGGATGTTTGTGCATAAACTCCTCTATTGCATCAAGTGTTTCTATCGCAGCAGTTCTATACTCCTCATCCCCGCTACCGACTGTAAAGGTCAGCAGATCAAAAACCAAATCTTGCGGATCCAATCGGTGGTGATCAACTGCTCTATCATAGATTCTTTGCGCAATCTCAAGCTTTCTTTCTTTGGTTTTTGCCATCCCCTTTTCATCGATAGTCAGACACACAAGTGCCGTACCGTAGCGTTTTGCCAGCGCACAAATTGCGTCAAATTTTTCAATCCCGTCTTCAAGGTTGACGGAGTTGATAATAGGCTTGCCGCCGATATGCTTGAGTGCCGTTTCTAACGCTTGTGTTTGAGTAGAATCGGGCATCAACGGGATGGAGACCTTATCTTTATAAAGACTAAAAACCCCATCCATATCTTTTATCTCATCACGTCCTGCAAAACCCACGCTTACATCAAGTACGTGTGCATTTGCACGAACCTGTTCTTGCGCGACTTGCAGCGTTGCGGCGTAATCTTCTTGCAATAACAACTCTCTAAACGCTTTTGACCCCGTTGCGTTACTTCGCTCTCCTATCAGTAGCGGTGCGGGATCTTGCTTGAGCTCCACGGCGCTATAGAGTGATGCTAAGGATTTTGTCAAAGTACCGCTTGGCTTTTTTGGCACGACACCCTCTACGAGTTTGGCTAGGGCTTGGATATGCTGCGGCGTCGTACCGCAACATCCGCCGACGATTGATACGCCGTCATAGTCTAAAAACCCCTTTTGCAGCGATGCAAACTCATCAGGACCCATCGGGTAGTAGGTGTAACCGCCTCTATTTTCAGGCAAGCCCGCATTAGCGTGAATCGAGATCGGTTTGTTCCAGATACTGCTTAAGGCTTTGACATGCTTTGCATACTGTGTAGGACCCGTACCGCAGTTAAACCCTAAAGAAAAGATATTAAAAGGCTCTAGTATATGCGCTAGCGTCACCGCATCGGTTCCAATAAGCATCGTACCGCTAAGTTCAATGGTTGCTGATACCATGATAGGGATGTGCGGGGCAACATCGTTGCATGCATTGAGTGCCGCTTTTATCTGCAACGGATCTTGACATGTTTCAAGCAAAAACAGATCAACACCCCCGTCAACCAAGCCTTGTGCCGTGATCTTTGTCCCCTCATAGATCACATCATAGGTGGTGTGATTCAAAGAGGGAAGCTTTGTCCCCGGACCGATATCTCCTGCAACGTAACGCAGTTTTTGCGGCGTGCTGTGGGCTTTGGCTTGCTCTTTTGCTAATCTAGCACCTTCATAACTGAGCTCATACGCCCTGTTGCCTAAATTATACTCATCAAGTACCCACGGCAGCGCGCCGAAGGTGTTGGTTTTGATAATATCGGCACCTGCAAGCAAATAGCGGTGATAGATTTTTGATACAAGGTGCGGGGCAGAAGTGTTGAGTATCTCATTGCAGCCCTCTACGCCTGCCCACTGCTGTTGTGTTATCTTTAAATCCTGAATTTGTGTTCCCATCGCGCCGTCTAGTAGATATACTTTATTTAATTCTAACAAACCGATCCCTATTTTTTAGTGAAATTATACCAAAAGCATTTGATTATTCATTGCCGCCAAATATATCTTGAATCAATTTAAAAGGCGATTGAATAGTTCTTTTGATCAAATTCAGAGGTGTGGTGATGATCTTTGAAGCTGTTTGCGTTGTTACTTTCGGATCATCCATGCTACCGCTTATCTTTGCTCCAAAGCTTAAGCTTTCATCTTCGCCAAAGAGGATAAATCCCGCTAGCGGTATCTTTGAAAACTGTTTTCCCATCTCCGTAAAGGTTTTGACCTTGAGATCCATATCGATCGTTTTGTTTTTCATATCAACCATCCCCATCCCCTCGATATCGGCTGATTTTCCATCGATGAAGATATGATTGAGATACAACACATCTTGAAAATAAAAAAACTCGATCGTAGCATTTTGGATCGTCAAGCCGTCATTGTTAAATCCCGGTGATTTAAAAACGGCAAGAGAGGGGATGGTGTTAATAAGAGCGATAAGATTGTTATAAGATTTGAGATTGGTCAAAGTACCGCCTTTGACGTTGAGTACTCCTTGTAAACTCTGCGGCTGCCCTGATATAAAAAAATCGTAACTGCCATTTGTAAAGCCTCTAAATCCAAAAAGCGGATGCAAGATACTATCATCTAATGCCTTGCCTCTCAATTCGATCTTTTCTTTATCTTTATCAAAATCAATACTGCTTGTATCTTTTGTTGCACGCAGCGATACCTTGTTTGTATCAATGGAGGCGTAGTAGTTATCGCTGATGATTCTTTTGTCACCTATGATAATATCGCTGTTTTTGGCATCAATTGTAAGTTCTAGATTGTGGGTTGGTTTTTTATCTGTTTGATCGGTATTGATAAATTGTGAAATATTAAGATCGACATTGTGAAGGCGAAGCCGTTTATTGTGATGCTCATACGCCACCATATCCCCAATAGCTACTGTTGTATCTGCGTTTTTATGGTTATAGTGGGCATCAACGGTAACGTTTTGAAGCGCATTACCCTCACGCACTAAAATGTTTTGACTTGTTTTTAGGGGCGCTTGGATCTCATAGTTGATAAAATCTCTTGATTCGATTTTTAAGTCTGCTTGGGCAACTATTTTGCGTAAAGTTTCTGTATCAAACTCAAGATAGTGGAGTTTGTCCTGCAGGTTTTGTGTTTTTAAAATCATCCCGTTTTTAATCGCCACGGTAGTGTCAAAGCGGGGGATATTGACTCTAACGTAGTTGTCTGAATAGTCAATCTTTGTTTGAAATTTTTCATCGTGCAATGAGAGATTGAATTTTTCATACCTTTGAGCGTCAAAGTACAGGTCTACCAATTTGTTGCGCAGATCAATCTGACCGCTAGCGGTAAATTTTTGCGCTGCATCTTCTATCTCTACCTTGTCAAAATGAACAAAGCTATTATCAAAACGCACCTGCGCAAACGTCGTAGGCAGCTTATATCCAAACAGTTCAAAAAGACTGTTTTTTGCTATCACGCTACCGGTGACTTGAACTTTTGGGTTTTTAAAAGGGATCTTTAGATGCACCCTGGCATCGACTTTTCCGCCCTTTTGGGAGGTGAGGATATCGATCTTGTACTGCCTAAGCAGTTGCTTGATCGTTTTGTCATACCGCGCATGGGTATTGATAGCAATATCGATAAAATCAGGCTTGCGATTAAAAAGATCACTGATGTAGACAAAGCTATTGTCTAGATTTTCCCCTTCATAGAGAGGATTTTTAAGATCAAAAAGCAATCTTCCCTCGTGAAAATACAGCGATACTGCATCGATGGAGACTTTGGGCAAGTCGGGATTAAAAGCTACCTCTACATCTTTAGCGACGGCTTTGGCTTTAAAGTTGTATGGATTAAAGGCTCTATCGTGGTGGTGTGTAAATGCAAAATACTCAAGAGTATACGCTTTGGCTGTGATATTATCATGGGTCCACGTATTGATTTTAGGATGCAGATTAAAGGTGGTAAAGATATCTTTTAAATTTTGAAACGCATCGCTTTGTAGGTAGATTTCACTCACTCTTCCATCACGAGTAAAAAAGATCTCGCCCTTTGCATCTTTCCATATGAATCGAGCCGTTGCTTGGGTTTTTTGGCTAAAAAGATCGTACTGCATCGAAGCAAAGAGATAGGCATCAAAACGTTTGAGATAGATCAAAGGATTAGCCGTTACGGTAGTGTTGTTTGTCATATTCAGTTGTGAATAGAGATAAAACTCTTTTGAATCGATATGAAAAAGATCGTTTTCATATGTTATTTGCATCGCTATATCATAATCATCTTGCAATATCTCTAACGTATCAATCTTTACACTTTCAAAAAAAAGCGGAAAATGCTCAATTGCTTCAATAAGATAGAAGGTATCGACAACGCCGTCGCCGTTTGATGATGCTATTGTAATATTTTGTGCCTCAAGGTGGAGTTTATTATTTAATTTAAGATATAATTGCTCAACAAAAACACCTCCGATTTGGTATTTTTGAATTACTAACCCATCTTTGAGAACAAAAAAGGCAGTAGCAAACGCTAACATGATTAAAAATAGTAAAGAAATAATAAAAAATTGTATAAAATATAGTGCTCTAGCCATCATCTTTTCTCTTTTATTCTATCTCATTTTGCCTATTAAAACCACCAAGGTAGTTTATATTCCGCAAGGCTCAATCAATGCAATTATACAGCAATTATCTACAAAGGGCTTTAACGTAAACAGATTGGATTCATTTATTATCCGCTTTATAGGGTCACCGCAAAGCGGGTGGGTCGAAGTAGGCAAAACACAGATGACGCGACTTGATTTTTTGTACAAACTTACCGTTGCCAAAGCAGCTATTGAGCCGATTATTTTGATTCCGGGAGAAACTAAAGAGATCTTTTTTCAAAAGATTTCGCAGCAACTTGGGCTAGATTATGACAAACTGTTGCAAATCTATGGAAAAAATAGTCAATATAAAGATGGAATGATTCTAGCAGAGACCTATTTTATCCCTCGGGGGATGAGTGAAGAGCATCTAGTGAAGTTTTTGATCACAAAATCAAAGCAGCGCCATGAAAAGATGTCGCAAAAGATATTTGGCACTTATGATAAAGACAGGTGGTATAACTATCTCATTGTAGCTTCAATCATTCAAAAAGAAGCAGCCGATAAGCAGGAGATGCCGTTGGTTGCTTCTGTGATCTATAATAGATTAGAGAAAAATATGAAACTACAGATGGATGGGACGCTTAATTATGGAATTTATTCTAATCAAAAGGTGACCGCGCAGAGGATACGTCAGGATAATACGACTTATAATACTTATAAATACAAAGGATTACCGCCTGATCCTGTAGGAAGTGTGAGTATCGATGCGATAAAAGCTGCTATCAATCCAAACAAAAGCGATTATCTGTATTTTGTACGAGGGGACAACGGCAAACATATATTTGCTAAAACCTATAAACAACATTTGAGAAATATTAGAAGATAAAAAGAAGATATCCTAAAAGCAAGATGCTTTTAGGATAGAGAGATTATTTTGCAGCAGCTACAGAGTCTTTAAGACCTTTTCCTGCTTTGAATTTTGGAACCATCTTGTCTTCAGTAGTATACGTTTTATCAGTTCCGGGAACTTTACCGCTTTTGCCTTTTTGAAGTGTTGCAACAAAGCTACCAAAACCTACTAAAGCAACATCCTCTTTCTTTGTAAGTGCAGTCGTTACCGCTGATGTAAATGCTTTGATCGCTTTTTCTGCTTCTGCTTTACTTTTGTACTCACCTGTTTCTTGTACCAGTTCTACAAATTCTGCTTTTGTCATGTGATAAATCCTTTTTTGAAATAAGTATGTCAAAATTTTAATATAAATTAATTTTTATTGCAAGCTTTTTAGTAAAATTTTGTAATATTTCCCCAAATTAGGGCGTGTTTTGTTCATTTTGATACATTTTTTGGCTTAATATTAACTCTTTTAACTCTTTTATCTCACTATGTAGCTGCTGCATCTCGGTTTGTTGCTCCTCCTCTTTATCGTGTTCTTTGATGGTAAATATAGCATCCACAACAAGCCCGATAAAAAGATTTACCATAATAAATGTCACTAAAAGTATGTAGATAACAAAAAATATCCATGCGTAGGGGTGCGCTTCCATCAAGGGACGTACGATCCCCATCGACCACGATTCTAGCGTCATGATTTGAAAAAGGGTATACATCGACTCTCCAAGTGTTCCAAACCACTGCGGGAAGTTTTCACCGTAGAGATTGGTCGCCATAATCGCAAAGACGTAAAAAAACAGTAGCAGTACCATAGAAACCGAAAAGATTCCGGGGATCACGCCGATGAGTGCTCCGATAATGATACGCATCTGCGGAATGATCGTAAGCAATCGAAATAGTCGCAATACTCGAAGTACCCGCAAGATTTGTAAACCGGCATTGGCAGGGACTAAAGAGATAGCAACGACAAAAAAGTCAAACAATGACCAGGGATCTTTGAAAAACGCTTTTCTATAGACATAGATACGCATCGCAATTTCGATGGTAAATACGGCGATTATGATCATATCAAGAAGTAAAATAACGTGACCGTATTGTGCCATAAACTCTTTAGAGGTTGCTAAGCCTAGTGTAACACCGTTGAGAATAATCAAAGCGATAATAAAATTTTTAAAGAGGTTTGCTTCCACAATCTGCTTAACTTTTGCATAAACCATCTTCTTTTCCTTTTTTAAACGCAATTTTAGCAAAAATACAATAGACTTGATATATAAATAAAAATGAAAAGAGGTTTCTAATGAAAAGGTTACAAAATATTTTAAGAGTTATGGTTTTATTACTACTGGTTTCACCGTTTTTAGCAGCTGATACGGTTGCCCAACAACAAGAAGCGATAAATGAGGATTCAAAAGAGATATTGCAGATGCTGTATAAAAAATACCCCAGCGCACAAGCGGCTATCAATAGTGCGTATGGGTATGCGACGTTTAATAGTGCCGGTATTAATCTTATCTTTTTCTCGGCAGAAGGGGGCAGCGGTGTAGCTGTGAGAAACGGTAATGAGCGCATCTATATGAAAATGGCATCGGGAGGCTTTGGTATCGGGCTTGGCGTGAAGGATTTTAAAGCGATCTTTATCTTTGAAAATAAAGAGGTTTTTGATGATTTTGTAGATCATGGATGGGAAGCAAATGCGCAAGTTGACGCCACGGCTAAAGCCGACAATGAAGGAGCAGGGATTGAAGGCGCTTTAACCGTACAGCCGGGAGTGAGGCTGTTTAAGCTTACTAAAACAGGACTTGCACTGCAAGCAACTATTCAAGGCACAAAGTATTGGAAAGATAGCAAACTTAACCCTTAAGCAAGCAGTCCCGCTCCCTGCATGGGTGTGGAGCGGTCAGCGGCATAGATCCGTTTGCCCCCTTTGATATCGTATTTCCAAATCGGAGCGTTGGCTTTAAAATCTTCGACAAACGCATCGATAAGCTCAAGACCGACACGCCGTTTGCGAGAAAAAACGGCACTGATATAGGAACTTTCATGCAGCATCACATCGCCGATGGAGTGGATCATATAGATATAAGCTCCCTTTTCATCGGCTTGTAACTGCCACTTTTGAAACCATTGATTGAGTATCGGTTCATACAGATCAAAACTCAATCCTTCGATATCATCTTCTGCTCTTATGGTCCCCACAAAGCTTACAAACGCCCCGTAGTTTTGTGTTCTTTTATCAGCATACCAGCTAGCAAGCGTTTTTTCTACATCCACGGCACCATGGGTTAATTGAAGCATTTTTAACCTCCACACACAGGGGGTAAGATAGCAACCCTGTCACCGCTTTTGAGCTCAAGATCCAGTGAAGTGATCAATGTGTCATTAAGCGCGACACTGCATCTATCTAGCCATTGCGCTATCTCACTATCTTTTTGTAAATGCTGCTGTAACTGACGCATATTTTGTACCTCAAGTTCCATACTCTCTTTTTCTATCGGCCCTAAAAACTCTACTTTGACCATCACTTTATCCTCATTTTTTTTAAAATTATATCTATTTTTGACTTTAAGGGGTTTGATCTGTATCAATCATTCCCCTGTACTCAAGCCCAAACCACTCTTTGATATCCACTAAAAAGTGCTTTTTATTGAAATCTTTGGAGTAGTGTATACGTATATCCCCGCTTTTTGCTCGTGAAGTAACACCGTTTGAAAAACGAATATCATCTTCACTCACAACCAAAAGCATCCCCTTGCTCTCCTCGTCAAGATAATGTTTGGTTGAGTCTAGCTTATAGACGGTATTATCGGCATTGATATTGTTAGCAAACTTGCACTCAATGGTGTGCAAGTGATTATCTTTCATGATCAAGATATCAAACTCATTGACATGCCCGTCATCAAATTCTACCGTCACCCCGCACATAATATCATCCACATCAAGATTATCATAGATAAGATGATAGATATACTCTTCAAAAACCACTCCTCGCACAAAGTTGGTGGCACTTTTTTCATCCAGTTCAAGATTTTGCAAGATAGAGTTAAAGCGCGCGAATTTTTGTTTGTCGTAAATCGGAAAGTGTTTGGCAAACTCTTTGTAATACCGCAAATCTTTAGCAAGCTTGAGCACAAGGCGCTTTCTTTTGAGCAGGTCGTATTTGTGATAATATGAAAGCACTCGGTATCCGCGCAGTTGCAAATGTTTTTTGATACTGATACTCTCCTCAACGCTTACAACGTTTAAATCACTTTTTGTGAGTATGTAGATCGCATTTTCATAACTATCATACGAAACGACCTTTGCGCCTTTTTTCATCAGCTTTTGGCTGAGCATAATAGCTACGGTACTGAGACCGTCTGTTGTATTAAAATATATATTGGAAAAAGAGGTTTTAGCATGCGCTACAAGCTGTTTGTAGCATCTTTTGATGCTTTTTGCATCGGTTTTATCAAACTTTAAGGAGATGATTTTGTACTGAAGAGTTTCAATTTTTTTTAACTGTTTTTCTCCTTTGATGAGCTTTTTTACCTTTGCACTGCTGCGGCTATCACAATGAGAGAGAATGATATGTTTAGTAATTGTATCTTTGTAACGGTATAAAATAGGTGCACTTGAGTAGTTAAAATCACCCATCAGCGAAACTAAAACCATCTATTGCCTTTATTACAAAATGAGACTGCATATTGCATGAAATTTAAGTGCTTTAATTGTATAATAATTCTACTAAATAACCAAATATCGGGAGTTGTATGGAACAGACGGCGTTACAAGCAGATTTGCAAGAGGTGCTGCAAAAACATGACAAAAAAAAGATGAAAAAGCTTTTTGCAAATGCGTATCTAGCAGATCTTGCGCAAGCGTTTGAAGAGTTTGAGCTTGAGCAGATATCTAAACTGCTTGAGATGATGTCGTATAAAAAGCAAGCGCTTTTGTTTGGGTATTTAGATGCAAGACTGCAGCTGCAGCTTGTTTCTATGATGGATATAGAAGCATTTAACACCATCTTTGCAAAGATGCCTGCGGATGAAAGAGCCGATCTTTTTAAGATACTTCCTTATGAAATCAGTTCCCAAGTGGTGTCTCATCTGACAAAACAGCAGCAGCAAGATCTTAAGCGATTAGCTTCGTATGATGAAGCCGTTGTCGGGGCGATAATGACGTCTGATTATGCGATTTTGCATACGACAATGAGTGCAGATGAAGCGATAGAATCCCTGCGAAAGGTTGCGCAGCATAGCGAAACGATCTATCAAGCCTATGTTGTTGATGATGCGATGAAGCTTATAGGGGTGGTTTCTCTTAAAGATCTTATCACTGCTGCAGCTAACGAAAAGATCGGGAACTTTATGCGTCAAGATCCTGTGTATATCGAGGTAGATAGGCCAAAAGAGGAGGTAGCAAACGTCATTGCCAAATATGACCTTCTTTCTGTTCCTGTTGTCAATGAACAAGATATCTTAGTGGGAATCGTGACCTATGACGATGCAATGGATGTTGCAAGTGATGAAGCCAGTGAGGATTTTCACAAAATCGGGGCGATGGAAGCGATCAATGAAAGCGTAAAAGATGCTCCTGTGAAAGTACTGTATCAAAAAAGAGTTTTTTGGCTTGTAGCATTGGTGTTTGCCAATATCTTATCGGGGCTCATTATTGCCCATTATGAAGCGACGATCGCTGCGTATGTCTCCTTGGTGTTTTTCCTGCCGCTTTTGATTGCAAGTGCAGGAAATGCAGGAGCGCAATCTTCGACTTTGATGGTGCGCTCTTTAGGCACGGGAGACGTCGGAGCCAAAGATTGGGCGGGCATGCTGGCAAAAGAGCTGTTTGTCGCAGGGCTGTTGGGCTTGACGATGGGGTTTTTTGTTTATATGATAGGGCTGTGGCGCGGCGGTATGGAGATTGCTATCGTCGTGGCGCTGACGATGCAGCTTATTGTTATGGTGGGTTCTCTTGTGGGGATGAGTTTGCCGTTTTTGCTTGACAAGCTCAAGCTTGACCCCGCAACGGCAAGTGCGCCGCTAGTAACTTCGATCTCGGATATCATCGGGGTACTGACCTATTTTGCCGTAGCAACCTATTTCTTGCCGATTTGATCATTTTCAGATAAAATACGATAATCATTTTCATATTAAGAGGTTGGTAGATGCGATTAGATAGTTTAAAAGTAGGCGATAAAGCGTGCGTTGCGTTTATAGATGCAGGCAAAGAGTTAAAACGGCGGTTAAACTCTTTTGGTATCTTACAGGGCAGCCAAATAGAGGTCAAAGCGATAACACTGCAAAAAAACACGTATGAGATAGAGGTCAATAGAACGATGATTGCTCTAAGAAAGGGTGAAGTAGCAAAGATCGAGGTGAAACTATGCGACAGATAAAAGTAGCACTTGTAGGGCAGCCCAATGTCGGCAAAAGTATGCTCACAAACGCCCTTGGCAATACAAAGCTCAAAGTCGGCAACTTTAGCGGAGTGACGGTGGAGAAAAAAGAGATCAGTTTTATCTACCGTGATTTTGAATTTATCTTTATCGATCTGCCCGGAGCGTACTCTTTAAATAACTTTACTATCGAAGAGCAAGTAACGAATAAATTTTTGCAAGCTAATGAGTATGACCTTATCTTAAATGTTATTGACACGACCAATATGGAGAGAAACCTCTATCTCACTACCGAACTGCTTGAACTGAATCAAAATATGGTGATTGCGCTTAATATGGTCGATGAAGCCGAAAAAGAGGGCGTTTGTATCGATGATGCGCAGCTGTGTGCGATTTTGGGCAAGGAGTGCGTGAAAACGAGTGCTTTGCAAAAAAGAGGGATCGATGATCTTCTTGAAGCACTTGTAGAGGCATATTTGCATCCAAATATTGATTCAAAACTTAAATTTAGCGACGCTATAGAAGAAGAGATTGAAAATATCGTTGCTCTTTTTAAAGCTAAGAACTTTACACATGAAGCTAGTTATCGTGAACTTGCTATCAAATTACTAAAAGAGGATGAACTCACATTTAAGCAGTTGCATGATAATCCCATCTGGCTTGACTTGCAGCCTGTTTTGACTAAAGCTTTAGAACATATCTACCTGCACTACAATACAAAAGATACCGATGAGATCTTTTATGATGAGCGCGCTGCCTTTGCTAAAGGTGCAACGGCAGAGACCTTTAGTTGTCCTATCAAAACACAAAAGACGCTTACGCAAAAGATCGATGATGTGATGATGCACAAGCTTTTAGGTATTCCTATCTTTTTGTTTTTGATGTGGGGATTGTTTCAGCTTACATTTGAGATCGGATCGATTCCTATGGATTATATCGATATGTTTTTTGCTACGCTGATTGATAGCACAAAATCGATCCTAGGAGGCGGTAATCTTGCATCCGTGATCGCTGACGGGGCGATTGCCGGTGTGGGTGCGGTTGTGATGTTTTTGCCCAATATCGTAATACTGTTTTTAGGAATCGCGCTGCTTGAGACAACGGGATATATGAGTAGAGTAGCATTTTTGCTTGATGGGTTTTTTCATAAATTTGGCTTACACGGCAAAAGTTTTATCCCGCTTGTCACGGGCTTTGGGTGTAGTGTTCCTGCGTATATGGCAGCACGAACGCTTAAAAACCGCAAAGACAGATTGATCACGCTTTTTATCATCGGGTTTATGAGTTGCGGGGCGAGGCTGCCTATCTATGTTCTTTTTATCGGAGCATTTTTTGCACAACACAACCCGGGGAATATTCTTTTTATTATCTATATCGCAGGGGCGATTTTAGGGCTTATTGCGGCAAAAGTGTTAAAGCTTACGGCTTTTAGGGGAGAAGATGAACCATTTGTAATGGAAATTCCAAAATATAGAATGCCTTCACTCAAGCTTATCTGGCACACGGTGTCGCTACAAGCGTGGAGTTATCTTAAAAAAGCGGGTACCTTTATCCTTGCTGCATCGATTTTGATCTGGTTTGGAAGTAACTATCCAAAAGATAGTGCATACAATGAAAAGGTGCAAACACAGGTGCAGCAGCTTGAAGATGACCAAGAGATTGCGCAGCTTGAAAGTGAACTTTCAGCATATAACTTAGAAAACAGTTATTTAGGGATGACGGGAAAAGCTATTGAACCGATTTTTGCACCTATTGGGTATGATTGGAAGATGAGTGTTTCGCTGCTTACGGGGTTAGCTGCAAAAGAGGTAGTAGTCTCAACGCTTGGCATCTTGTATGGGCTTGGTGATGAAGTAAGTGAAGAGAGTCAAACGCTGATACAAAAGGTACGTGAAAACATCCCCTTTGCTTCTGCAATTTCGTTTATTATCTTTACGATGATCTACCTGCCATGCCTTGCTGCATCGGTAGTATTTGCCAAAGAAGCGGGAGGCTGGAAGTATTTGGGGTATCTGTTTGTAATGACAACATCAGTTGCGTGGGTGCTTGCGTTTGTAGGATTTACGTTAACTACTGCACTTGTGTAGCAAGCATGAAGGTATGCTATAATAGAGGTCAAAATAGATAAAGGTTCACAGCAATGAAAAAACTCCCTATCGGTATAGCAAGTTTACAAAAAATTATAGATGAAGATTATGTCTATATCGATAAAACAGATATTGCACTGAAGCTGATAGAAGAGGGGCAGTATTACTTTCTTTCCCGCCCCCGCCGTTTTGGCAAAAGCCTTTTTCTTGATACTTTAAAAGAGATAT
>JBNJHJ010000020.1:0-14771 GCA_051748365.1 Campylobacterota bacterium | reverse complement strand
TAAAGAAAACAGCAAAATCTTCACACCTAAACTAAACATGTAAAAAAAACTAAATAAAGTTTACTTATTTTTAAGTCGTTAAAGCTTGAAACCCCTTTATTTAAGGGGTTTCAAAAAAATTAGAATGACTACATCATTCCGGGCATTCCACCCATTCCGCCCATATCAGGCATTGCCGGAGCTGCTGCGCCGCTTTCATCTTTTGGGATATCACTTACCGTAGCTTCTGTTGTTAAAAGAAGGCTTGCTACGCTTGTTGCGTTTTGTAGTGCGATTCTTTCAACTTTGAGCGGATCGATAATTCCCGCTTCGATCATATCGACATATTCACCCGTTGAAGCGTTGAAACCTAGGTTTGCATCACCTTGGCTTACCGCGTTTGCTACAACACCTGCGTCAAACCCTGCATTCATCGCAATCTGCTTTAGTGGCGCGCTGATAGCTCTTTTGATGATTTCAGCTCCTACAAGCTCATCGCCGCATAGGTCGCTGATATCGATTTTTGCCGTTGCACGGATCAGTGCCGCACCACCACCGATAACGATACCTTCATCCACGGCAGCTTTTGTTGCGCTGAGTGAATCATCGACTCTATCTTTTTTCTCTTTCATCTCCGTCTCAGTTGCCGCACCGACTTTGATAACCGCTACACCGCCGCTGAGTTTTGCAAGTCTTTCTTGGAGTTTTTCTTTATCGTAATCACTTGTTGTTGCTTCAACCTGCGCTTTGATCTCACTAACTCTTGCCTCTACGGCAGTTTTGTCTCCCGCTCCGTCAACGATAGTAGTGTTATCTTTATCGATCACAACTCTTGAAGCGCTTCCAAGGTCTTGTACACTTGCACCTTCTAGCGTTCTTCCAAGCTCTTCACTGATCACTTCACCGCCTGTTAAGATAGCGATATCTTTTAGCATCTCTTTTCTTCTATCACCAAAGCCCGGAGCTTTTACCGCTGCAACATTTAAGATCCCTCTTAACTTGTTGACAACAAGCGTTGCAAGCGCTTCACCCTCTACATCTTCGGCGATGATGAGTAACGGTCTGCTTGATTGCTGCACACCCTCAAGGATAGGTAGCATATCTTTCATGTTTGTCACTTTGCTATCAAGAAGCAAGATATGCGGATTTTCAAGTTCAGCTACCATCTTTTCATTGTCACTTGCAAAGTAGGGGCTTAAATAACCTCTATCAAACTGCATACCCTCAACAACTTCAAGTTCGTCACTGATTCCCTTTGCTTCCTCAACGGTAATTACGCCGTCTTTGCCGACTTTATCCATCGCTTCAGCAATCAAATCACCGATCACTTTGTCGCTGTTTGCCGAAATAGTCGCAACTTGCGCGATCTCTTTTTTGTTTGATACTTCTCTTGTGATCGCTTTGAGCTGCTCAACGATTCTAGTGGATGCTTTGTCCATCCCTCTTTTTACCTCTACGGGGTTTGCACCTGCAGTGATGTTTCTAAGCCCCTCTTGAAAGATTGAGTGTGCAAGTACCGTTGCGGTTGTCGTACCGTCACCGGCTTCATCGGCAGTCTTGCTTGCTACCTCTTTTACAAGTTGTGCACCCATGTTTTCAAGCTTACCCTCAAGCTCGATCTCTCTAGCGACACTGACACCGTCTTTTGTGATTGAAGGCGCTCCATAACTTTTTTCGATCAATACGTTTCGACCTCTAGGTCCCATCGTAACTTTTACCGCATCTGCAAGTTTTTTTACACCGCTGTATAGTTCATTTCTTGCTGCATCTGAAAAGTGAATCTCTTTTGCCATTGTAATCTCCTTTAATTTTTCTATATATAGTTATTAAATTTATCGAACGATTCCTAAGATGTCACCGACTTCTAAGATCAAATAATCTTTTCCGTCAAGCTTCATCTCGGTTCCGCTATATTTGGCAAATACGATCTTATCGCCTTTGCTTACCGCCTCGGCATCAGGTCCTACCTCTTCTACGACCGCTTCTTGCGGTTTCTCTTTTGCATTATCGGGGATAATGATTCCCGAAGCCGTTTTTTGTTCCTCTTGAACTCTTTTGACTAATACTCTATCACCAAGTGGTTGAAAACTCATTTTCATCTCCTTTTAGCATTTATAAAAATTGAGTGCTGAAATTTTATACAAAAATTTGCACTTTGTCAAGAGAATTTTACAACTTGTTTCTTAAAAGCTAAGAATAGTTTAGTCTACAAAGCTCAACTATGCTAAAAAAGCGTGATATCATTGAAGATTAATCTTATCTATGTATAATAAGCAAAAACAATAATTTTTCTAATGATCTCGATAAACAGGGGGATGGATCGATGGATGAATCAAAAAAGGCAAATATATTTTTCGGTAGTACCGAAGTGACGCAAGCACAGTATAGTGACAGAAAAAGTCCCTATACAAAGCAAACGGTTTCGCATGCAGCGATCTGTAGCGAAGGGGATGCCAAAAAGGCTTTGCAGATTGCCAAAAGTGCCACAAGAGCAGCCAAAGATAGTCCGCTTAGCCAACGTATTGCGTGGCTTGAGGATGTGGCGCAGAAGCTGGAGGATAGTTTAGAAGATTTTGCGCTTACCATCGTCGATGAAGTGGCAAAACCCTTAGCCTTTGCGCGGATTGAAGTGCAGCGATGTATCGAAACGATACGCTTAAGCGCGATGGAAGCGGCAAACATGCACGGCCAAACCATCCCCACCGATGTGATGCCAAGCGGTAAAAAAACGCTTTCATTTTATATTAAAGAACCTGTCGGGGTAGTGGTGTGTATCACACCGTTTAATTTTCCGCTGAATCTTGTGGCACACAAGTTAGCCCCCGCACTAGCAGCAGGCAACGCGGTAGTGCTTAAGCCCACTCCCGAAGCACCGCTAACTGCGTATAAGTTTGCAAAACTCTTTATAGATAGTCAATATGCGATAAAAGATGCGTTGAGTGTAGTGTATGGCGATGCCGAAGTAGGCGGCGCTCTTGTAAGCAGCCCTATTGCAAGAGTGATCAGTTTCACCGGAAGCGTACCTGTGGGCAAAATCATCGCAGCTAATGCAGGGATCAAAAAGGTCAGTCTTGAACTAGGCGGCAACGCAGCTAGCTATATCCAAAGCAGTGCGGACTTGGAGACTGCGGCAAAACGGTGTGCGTTTGGAGCCTTTGTCAACTCAGGGCAAGTGTGTATCTCTTTACAGCGCATCTATGTCGATGAAGCGGTTTATGAAGAGTTTGGAAAACTTTTGGCTGGGCAGACCAAAGCACTAAAGGTGGGATCTCCTTATGAGGAGCAGACCTTTATGGGACCGTTGATCGACGAAGCAGCCAATGAAAGAGCCCTTGCATGGGTAGAAGATGCACAAAAAGAGGGAGCTGTAGCACTTAGTGGCGCCAAGATAGAAGAGGGGATCTTTTATCCTACGGTGATGAGCGAGGTTGATGATAGTATGGATATTATTTGCCAAGAAGTGTTTGCTCCTATTGTAAGTCTTGTGAAGGTAAAGCATTTTGATGAAGCGCTCAAAAAGATCAACGCTTCACCCTATGGATTGCAGTTTTCTATCTTTACCAACGATCTTAAACTCACGCAAAGAGCAATTGCGGAGTTTGAAGCAGGCGGTGTGGTGGTCAATGATATTCCCACACTTCGCTTTGACGTACAGCCCTATGGCGGCGTAAAAAACAGCGGCGTGGGCAAAGAGGGACCAAAGTATGCCCTAGAAGAGTTTACCGAAATCAAAACAGTCGTTATCAATTAGGAGAGACAAATGCAAATACCAAACATTCTCAAACAAAATCCACAGCGCTTTACAACCGCTATTGCTATCTTAGCAGTCGTAGCTTTTATAGGGTTGTTTAACAACTTCTTTTTAATCTGGGCGTTTTTAGGCGTGCTGTATGTGTTTAGCTTTCATGAAGCGTTGCGGCTTTTTAGGATAGAAAATACATCGCTGTATGTTTATGCGATCGCGCTATGGGTAGCAACCTATTTTTATCCCAATCCTCAAGAGCTATTTTTCGTCGTAGCCATTATCGTCGCTTCGGTGATTGCGTACAAAAAAGATATCGATAAAAAACTGTTTATGCCTTTTCTCTATCCAACTGTGAGTTTTTTGTTTTTATTAGTGTTGTATAACGATTTTGGGATCTTTGCGCTTGCATGGTTGCTGCTTATTGTAGCACTGACAGATATCGGGGCATATTTTGTCGGCAAGGCTATCGGGAAGGTCCCCTTTAGTGCATCTTCTCCCAATAAAACTGTAGAGGGAGTGATCGGCGGTATCGTCATTGCTTCGGTTGCGGGGACGCTTTTGGGCGGATTTCATACAACGATCTTAGCTGCTGCGATCATCTCTTTTGTTGTTTCCTTAGCATCGGTATTTGGTGATCTTTTTGAGAGTTATCTCAAGCGTGAAGCGGGTGTAAAAGATAGCGGCAAGATACTGCCCGGTCACGGAGGAGTACTTGATCGAGTAGATGGATACCTCTTTGCAGGCGTAATTATGGTTGTGCTTTTGCGAGGTGCAATATAGTTTGAACAGTATCGTTGTTTTAGGGTCCACTGGATCAATTGGGGTCAATACACTAAAAATCGCAAAGCGTTTTGGTATTGAGATAGAAGCGCTTGTTGCAAACAATAATACTGAGCTTCTAAACAAGCAGATCAAAGAGTTTGCGCCAAAATATGTCGCTATTGCCAATGCGCAAAAAAAAGATGCAGTTGCTTTTAATAGTCCCTATCTTGGAAGTGAAGGGATCATTGAACTGCTGCATCAAAGCAGCAGCACAACAGTTGTCAATGCACTTGTCGGGTATAGCGGTGTAGACCCGACACTAGAGTGCATGAGTTTGGGAAAAAAAGTTGCTTTAGCCAACAAAGAATCACTGGTTGTAGCGGGGAAGTTTTTGGATATGAAGATGATCCACCCAATAGATAGTGAGCATTTTGGGCTGTGGTATCTTTTGGGCGATAAAGCCCTGTCAAAACTCTACATCACTGCAAGTGGCGGAGCGCTGAGAGATTGGAGTCCCAAAGAGATAGAAAAAGCAACCGTAAAAGAGGTGTTGCGCCATCCAAACTGGTCGATGGGACAAAAAATAACCGTTGATAGCGCTACGATGGTGAATAAACTTTTTGAAACTTTAGAAGCAAGGTGGCTATTTGATACGACAAACATTGATGCATATATCGAAAAAAAATCGATCGTGCATGCTTTGGTTGAGTTTCAAGATGGGTCCACGACAGCACATTTAGCTGATACAGATATGGCTTTGCCTATCTCTTATGCGCTAAATCAACAGCACACACAACCTATTTTACAGCCCATAGACCTGCTTGCGATGGGGAGTTTGTCTTTTGAAAAGATCGATACGCAAAAATACCCTCTATGGAGATCAAAAGAGTATCTATTGAGCAACACGGATATGGGGATTGTTTTGAATGCTGCGAATGATCTTTTAGTGGCTCGTTTTTTAGCAAATGAGATATCATTTGGCACCATCACTCAAGAGGTTGAAAGAGCACTCACAAAATTTGACGGACTGTGTGTTGATGAAGTTACGCACATTAGGGTAGTACATAAGCAGGTGCAAGATTTTTTATTAACTTAATGAAGATATAATCTTTTATGAAGTAAAATTGCAAAAAAAAGAGAGTTTGAATAATGAGAAGAAAAAGAAGCAGTAAATCGGTATTAACAACTATTATATTTATCTCCATCATCGCAGCCATTGTCTATTTGGCGCAATCACCCTATTTTGAGAGAGAGAAACCGCAAATACAAACAGCTAATCAGATCTATTGGAATCGAAAAGACCCACTTCGCATCAATATAGAAGACAATGTCGGCATTAAAAACTACAGTTTTAAACTCAGCGACGACGAAAAGGTTGTACAAAGCCAAAGCAAAGTTGTTGAAGGAGCTGTTAAAAATGCAACCGTAGAGGTAGAGTATCCAAGACTTGGATTTAACTATAATAAAAAACGCTTTCTACTAAAAGTCACTGCTACCGATACGAGTATGTGGAACTTTTTTGCGGGTAACGAAGCTACAAAAGAGGTTGAGATCATTGTAGATGATAGTCGACCTAGCGTATCGGTTTTATCTAACTCCTACGGCATAAGCCGTGGCGGCAGTGCATTAGTTGTGTTTCGTGCAATGGATGAAAATATTGAAGAGATATATATACAAACAAATTACGGCAAGATCTTTGACGTGCAGCCGTTTTATAAAAAAGATCACTATATCGCTCTTTTAGCATGGCCTGTTGATGTTGATGATTTTTCTGCCCACATCGTTGCAACCGATATTGCCGAAAATGAAACAAAAAGACGCGTTCCCTACTATTTGACAAATAGAAAATATCGCACCTCAAGTATAAATGTAAGCGATTCGTTTATCAATAATCAGATCACGGATTTAGCAAGACAGTATCCTGATTTTGACCATATTGATGGAGGTGTTGCACTTTTTAAAGCGGTCAATGAACGCTTGCGAAGTCAAAATGTAGATATGATTGAAAAAGTGTCTACAATCGATACGGTCAATATGATAGATGATTGGAAAATTAACCCGTTTAGACCACTTAAAAACGGAGCTGTTCAGGCAGGTTACGGTGATCACCGTCTCTATCAATACAACGGTCAAAAAGTGAGTGAATCGTACCACTTAGGGATCGATTATGCAAGCATAAAGCATGCTTCTATTGTTGCAAGCAACCCCGGTACAGTGAAGTATGCACGATTTAACGGCTTGTATGGCAATATGCCCGTAATCGATCACGGTTTAGGCTTACATTCACTATATGGGCACTGTTCGAGTGTTAATGTACAAGAAAACGATAGAATCCAAGAAGGGGATAAAATCGCAGAGACGGGAGTGACGGGACTGGCTTTTGGTGATCATTTGCACTTTGGTATTTCGATACAGGGGGTTGAGGTACGACCTCAAGAGTGGATGGACAGCAACTGGATAAAACTCAATATTCATGATATAATTAACAAATCTAAAGAAATGATCGATATACAAAATAGATAGGAAAACTTAACTAGGATTTATAATGTTACAAAGAACAATTAAAAAAGCAGTATCAATAGTAGGGATCGGGTTACACAAAGCTGAACCCGTGAGTTTGCAGATTGAACCGGCTGCAGTAAATAGTGGAATAAAATTTTATAGAAGTGATATCGACCTAGAGATCGATCTTAGCCCCGGTAGTGTTATCGATACAAAAATGGCAACAGTGATTGGATCTTCAGAGGGGTTTATCTCCACGATAGAGCATTTTTTGTCTGCGGTATATGCGTATGGTATAGACAACCTTTATGTAACAGTCAGTGCAAATGAGATGCCTGTGATGGATGGAAGTGCCGCGAGTTTTTGTATGATGATTGATGAAGCGGGTTTGCAAGAGCAAGACGAAGCAAAAAAAGTGATGCAGATAACAAAAGAGGTAACGGTAGAGCAAGATGGTAAGTTTGCTACCTTGTCACCGCACAAAAAAGCGGCATTTTCTTTTGAAATCAACTTTGAGCACCCCGTAATCGGCAATCAAACTTTTGATTTTGATTTTTCGACGCAGGGATTTAAAGAAGAGATCTCTCGGGCTAGAACGTTTGGTTTTATGAAAGATGTTCAGTATCTGCGGTCAAAAAACTTAGCACTTGGCGGTAGTTTGCAAAATGCGATAGTTTTGGACGAAGAGAAGGTTTTAAATAGTGAAGGGTTGCGCTATAAAGATGAGTTTGTACGTCATAAGATTCTTGACGCGATGGGAGATTTGATGCTTTTAGGGCATAATATTCTAGGCAAATACAGTTCAAAAGCCGGAAGCCATCATCTTAATCACCTACTGACAAAAGAGTTGATCGCGCAAGAAGCATTTGAGCTTGTAGAACTTAAGAGCAAAAAATACAAAGAGTTGAGTAAAGTATTTGCATAAGCTGTTAGTGATCTCTATTGCATCACCGCTTTTAGTGGGAGTGTATAAAGACGATATTCTCATTGAGAGTTTTAGCATTGCAGGGAAGGTTTCAAAAGAGTTTCCCTTAATTTTGCAAGAGCTTTTGGCAAGATACGCGTTTGGCGCGTTTGTCTACGTAAACTCTCCGGGAAGTTTCATGGCGATTAAAGTGTTGTATGTAACACTCAAAAGTGTATCTCTTTTAAAATCGATCCCCCTGTATGCTGTTGACGGGTTTGCCTTTAACCAAAATCGACCGATAAAAGCGATCGGGAAACTTTATTTTATAAAAGAAGATGGTACAATTGCGACAAAGAAATATGACAAAGCAGTTTTACAGGAATATACATTACCGCAAAATTTAAAAGATTTAGAACAAAGCAGTGAAAATATTCCTAAATATGAAATTCCTGCAGTGTAAAAAGGTGAAGATTGATAATAAAAGTACCTGCAACAAGTGCAAATCTAGGACCGGGATTTGATACCCTGGGGTTAGCAATAAAGATTCACAACTGTGTGACGATAAAACCTTCAAAGTTTTTTTCCGTCTCTATAAAGGGAGAGGGAGCGCAAAACCCAAAGCTTAAAACAAACAATCTGTATTTTAATATCTTTAATGATGTATACAGCTCCCTTACCGATTCAAAAGAGCATTTTCGATTTGAGTTTCATAATAAAATTCCTATCTCAAGAGGATTAGGAAGCTCATCTGCCGTGATTGTCAGTGCGATTGCATCGGCATACCGCATGGCTGAGGTTAAAAGCAGCAAAAGAGAGATTTTAAATCGTGCCTTGAAATATGAAAATCATCCCGATAATATCACATCTACGGTCATGGGTGGGTTTAATGTCTCATGTGTGGATAGAGGCAAAGTGTACTCTCAAAGTAAAAAGATTCCAAAGAGTGTAAAAGCGGTTTTGGTAATTCCGGATAAACCGATCTCAACTTCAAAATCACGAAACATCCTGCCAAGTCATTATAGAAAAGAAGATGCTGTATACTCCCTCTCAAGGTCTTCCTTGATGGTGTCGGCATTTTTTAACGAACGGTGGGAGATTTTGCGAATTGCATCTAAAGATAGGTTGCATCAATTTAAGCGGATGAAAACATTTCCCGAACTGTTTACAGTACAAAAAATAGCACTAGAAAACGGTGCGATAATGAGTACGCTTTCAGGAAGCGGTTCGACGTTTTTTTCGATGACGTATGAAGATGATGCGAAAAAGGTGAGCGAAAAGCTTTCTCAAAAGTTTCCAAACTTTAAAGTTTTGATCCAAGATTTTGATAACGACGGGGTATTTAGCAGTTAAGCTAAAATAGGATATAATGAGTAAGCCAATTAGAATGTGTATAATGTGTAAAGGTAGATATTTTCAAAATGAATTATTAAGACTTCAAAAAAAAGAAGATGTTATACGATATAGCGGATGTGGTAGAAGTTTTTATCTGTGCAGAAAATGTGCTATGAAAGATAATATAGATTTTATCATGCAAAAAAGATTTAAATTAAATTCAGACACGAATTTTTCGAATATTAAAAAGGAGTTTTTATCGGATGGATAAAGTAAGAGTATATGAGGTAGCTAAAGAGTTAGGAATTGATAATAAGGAGTTGATCGACAAAGCAAAAGGGATCGGGATAGAGTTGAAAACCGCATCAAATGCAATCACGACTTCTGAAGCTGAAGAGTTGGTAGAATATGTCATGAACGGCATTGTTCCTGCAGGGAAAGAAAAAGTTGCCCCCCAAAAAAGCAGTAAGCAAACAAAACAAAAAGAGAGTGTAGCGTCGGAAGAAGGCGGTATGAAAGCAGCTGATAAAAAACCTGTAGAAGAAGATACACCGACTCCACAGCCAAAAACGGAGACTCCAAAACCCTCTATCGTAGAAAAAAGCAGCAAGATCGAAGCAACTCCTAAAAAAGAGGCAAAAAAAGTAACGGTTACAGAGAAAAAACCTGCAGTGCAAAAAGCAGATGAAGCAAAGCAAGATGAGGATAAAGAGAGTGAAACTCTTGCACAAAGCGTGCAAAACAAAAAACGATTTAAACGTGGTATCACGATTGTGAAGAAAAAGAAAAAACCACAACCAAGCGCTACTAGCAGTGAAAATGTAAGCGATAAACCTAAGAAAACACCTACTCTTGATGAAGTCAAAGCAGCGCAAGCACCTTCAAAGCCAAAAAAGAAAAAAGCTCCTGCCAAAGCCAAAGAAAGTGGATCAAAACTAGAACTGCTTGATGATAGAGATCTATCCGATCACACGACTGTTTTTGAAGAACAAGAGGTCGTGTTGCTTGATTTTAGTGACAAAAATATGGTTGAAGATGAACAGCGGAAAAAACAGAATAAAAATAAAAAAGAGATGAAGAGTATGCGTCACAACCAGCATATTCCGCAAAAAAGAAATATCAGCAGAAAAAGAAGATCAAAAAGAAGACCAAAGGCCCAAACCAACACTGAAACCGTGAAGGTGATCAGTATCCCAGAAGATGTACGGGTATATGAGTTTGCAGAGAGTGTAAACAAAAGTGTCGGAGAGGTTATCAAGGTTCTTTTTGGCCTTGGCTTGATGGTGACGAAAAACGACTTTTTAGATAAAGACTCTATTGAAGTATTAGCAGAAGAGTTTGATGTTGAGGTAAAAACAGTAGACCCTCTTGATCAGCTAGATTATGTAAGTGCATATGAACAAGATTTCCCCGAAGATGAGTATGAAGATGACCGAGCACCTGTTATAACGATTATGGGTCACGTTGATCACGGTAAAACTTCACTGCTTGATAAGATTAGAAAAGCAAAGGTAGCAGATAAAGAAGCAGGCGGGATTACCCAACATGTGGGTGCGTATCAAGTTATACAAGATGGAAAAAAAGTAACCTTTATCGATACTCCCGGACACGAAGCGTTTACGGAGATGCGAAGTCGGGGTGCACAAGCTACGGATATTGTTATTATCGTTGTTGCAGCCGATGACGGCGTGAAACCCCAAACAAAAGAAGCAATTTCACACGCCAAAGCTGCGGGAGTGCCTTTGATCGTGGCTGTTAATAAGATCGATAAACCACAAGCTAATCCCGAAATGGCAAAATCACAACTTGCAGAGTTAGAGATCGTTCCGTCTGATTGGGGTGGAGATTATGAGTTTGTACCTGTTTCGGCAATGACCGGTGAGGGGATTGACGAGCTTCTGGAAACGATACTTTTACAAGCAGATATTATGGAGCTTAAAGCATCTACAAAAGCAAAAGCAAAAGCTGTTGTTGTGGAGAGTTCGGTAGAAAAGGGGCGAGGTCCTGTTGCAACAATTATTGTACAAAACGGAACGCTCAACATTGGAGATATCGTTGTAGCTGATACCACATATGGTAGAGTCAAAGCGATACTTTCTGATAGCGGTAAACCGATCAAGACCTTAGGGCCAAGCGACACCGGTGTTGTTATCGGGCTTAACGATGTTCCCGGGGCAGGACAGGTAATTGTGCAGATGGATAATGATAAAGATGCAAGAGAGTTAGCACAAAAACGGTATGAATATAGCAGGGCAAAAGATTTGTCAAAAAGCACAAAGGCAACACTTGATGACCTTTCAAATCTTATTGCAGAGGGTGAGTTGAAATCGCTACCTATTATTATAAAAGCCGATGTACAAGGTTCTCTTGAAGCGATTAAGGGAAGTTTACAAAAGCTTAAAAATGAAGAGGTAAAAGTAAATATCATTCATGAAGGCGTCGGTGGAATTACCGAAGGTGATTTAACGCTAGCTGATGCAAGTGAAAACTCAATCGTCTTAGGTTTTAACGTACGGCCTACAGGAAGTATCAAGAAAAAAGCTAAAGAGCTAGGCATTGAGGTGAAGTCTTATTCGATCATTTATGATTTGATAGATGATGTAAAAGCACTTCTAGGTGGTATGATGTCTACGATCATTAAAGAAGAGGTCACAGGACAAGCTGAAGTGAGAGAAACATTTGCCGTAAGCAAAGTCGGTACAATTGCCGGGTGTATGGTAACTGACGGATACGTTACCCGTGGCGGTGGAGCACGATTGATTCGAGACGGAGTTGTAGTGTATGAAACAAAAATTGCTTCGCTTAAGCGATTTAACGATGATGCGAAAGAGGTCAAAAAAGGCTTTGAGTGTGGTATCATGCTTGAAAATTTCAATGATGTAAAAGAGGGTGATACGATAGAAACCTTTAAACAGATTGAAGAGGAAGCAACGATTGAGTAAAAGTATAAAACTTGCGAAGGTAGAATCTCTACTTAAAGAGGTACTACCCGAAGCGCTTGCTACACTAGATGATAAAGAGTTATCGGGCTTGAGCGTTTTAGATGTGCGTTGTTCAAAAGGCAAATATGATGCTAAAGTCTATCTTGATAAAAGCTTTTTTTCTCCAAAAGAGCAAAAAGAGTTACAAAAACGTTTAAAAAAAGCCAACGGATTAATAAAAGCGTATGTCCTCAACGCCACTAGTTGGTACCGATGTCCTGAATTTAATTTTATTTTTGATGATGTTGTCGATAAAACAATGCATTTAGAGCAGCTTTTTAAACAGATCGAAAAGGAATTAGATGGAAAATGAGATTGCACAGATAGTAGCTTCTTATGGAGTTACCCTGTATGACACGGAGGTCGCAAAAGAGGGTGATAATACTATTTTTAGAGTATATGTTGTCAAAGACGGCGGTGTTGATCTTGATCTTTGCGCAAAGATTTCAAGAGAGTTATCGCCCTTTTTGGATATTAACCCTCCAATAAGCGGTAACTATTTTTTAGAAGTAAGTTCTCCGGGCATTGAGCGAAAATTAAAAAATCTTCAACACTTTCAATACTCGCAAGGTGAAAAAGTCTATATCAAGCTTTTAAGCGGTGATAAACTTAAAGGGATTATAGAGGGTGTAGAAGATAGTAAGATAAAGATTAAAACAGATTTTGGTGTAGAGGAGTTTGACCTAGGTGAGATAAAAACAGCTAGGACCTACTTTGATTGGTAGTGAATTTTTTATGCAGCTTGCACTACAGCAAGCTTGGAAATATCAAGGTCTCACCTATCCCAATCCTGCAGTTGGTGCAGTTGTTACAAAAAATACTCAAATACTTTCTATTGGGGCACACCGATATGCAGGTGGACCCCACGCAGAAGTAAATGCTATTCAAAGAGCGTTTGAACAATTATCCGATCAAAAAATTCCTCACACAGACGCTGCTGATATTCATACATTTTTATTGCAAAATCACGGCAACCTATTTCATGAGTGCACTATCTATGTAACATTAGAACCATGTAATCACACCGGAAGGACACCTTCATGTGCAAAACTTATAAAAGCACTTGGATTTAAAAAAGTAGTCATTGGTACAAAAGATACGAATGCAAAAGCAGCCGGGGGATCAGAGAGATTTGAAGATTTTGAAATTGGTGTATTGGAAAGTGAATGTAAAGCACTTTTAGAGCCATTTGTTATTTGGCAAAAAAGAGCGTTTGTTTTGTATAAGCTAGCTCAAACACATAACGGCAATATCTCGGGAGGTTACATTACAAGCAAAGAGTCATTACAACGAGTCCATAGAATAAGAGAAAAGATAACGCAACTGCTCATCGGTGGTAACACGGTAAAGATCGATAGACCTACTCTTGATTGCCGTTTTGTAAGTAACTATGCTCCGGATGTGCAGATCTATTCAGATCAAAAGATCGATAGATCCATCAATCTTTTTAACATCAAAAACAGAAAGGTAAAGATCGATAAAGATTTAAGTTATTTGCAAGATCCGGGATTTGTAATGGTAGAAGGCGGTGAAAATATGCTAAAATCACTAAGCGGAAAGATTGATTGGATGCTTACATTTCAAGCTCCAAGTATAAATACGCAGCAATCATACTCTATAGATATGCAGTTGCAACATCTATGGGTTGAAAAAAATGCAGATGATTTAATGATTTGGTCAAGGGTAAAAAATGGATAAACAACAAAAAATAGTCTCGATGTTTGATGCAATTGCATCAACATATGATGTCGCAAATAGAGTTTTGAGCTTTGGTATTGATAAGCAGTGGCGTAAAAAAGGGTGCAACAAAACGTTTGCACTGAAAAGAGATGTAGAAACAATTACCGATGTTGCATGCGGTACGGGCGATCTGTTGCTATTTTGGAGAAAAAGTGCAGAAAAAAATGCAATTGATGTTAAAAACTATATAGGAATCGATCCTGCCGTAAAGATGCTTGGGATTGCAAAAGAAAAAGTTGATTTTGCCGAGTTTAAAGAGGGTAAAGCGCAAGAGTTGCCATTAGCAGATACTAGTAGCGATATTATAAGTATAAGTTACGGGATAAGAAATGTCGTCGATAGAGTAGAAGCACTCAAAGAGTTTTACAGAGTATTAAAACCCGGCGGTATGGTTGTGATCTTAGAATTTACCAAACAGGACAAAAGAGGGTTATCCTCATCATTTACTGACCTCTATACTAAAAAGATTCTACCAAGCGTCGGCGGCATGATTTCTAAAAACTATGAAGCGTATAAGTACTTGCCCGATTCTATAGAAGATTTCTTAACTGCACAGATGCTCATCGACGAGTTAGAAGAAGCAGGTTTTGAGCATCGGTATACCAAATCATTTTCCTTTGGAATATCTACATTGATCATCGCTCAAAAAGTAAATAAACAATAATTTCGCCATATAGCCCCTAAAAAAGGGGCTATATGCAGATGCAATACGACACTTTCCCAACAAATCCCAACAAATTTAAAACTTTTTTGAAAAAACTCTTGACAAGGAGAGGGAATTACTCTATAATTCCGCCTACCAAATGACAGCAACGGTTACAAA
>JBNJHJ010000019.1:0-14804 GCA_051748365.1 Campylobacterota bacterium | reverse complement strand
AGATAGTAGCTACAGCGATAATCAAAACAGTTCGGGTGAAGAGCAGCTAAAGCTTGATATCATCAGTGACAAGATCATCGAAAACGAATTTGCCAAAGTAGAAAGTATCAAAATAATCTCTAGCGAAGAAAAGGAAGATTATCAAGAGCTGCATCCAAACGGCAGATACACGGTGTGTTACGACCCACTTGATGGATCAAGCCTTATCGACGTAAACTTAAGCGTAGGCTCTATCTTTGGGATCTATGACGGTGATGCCAAAGGCTCTACCATCGTAGGCAGTTGCTATGTCGTATATGGACCCAGAGCAGAGCTTGTGTATAGTGACAAAGATATGCAAAACGTCGCGCTGTATCGCTTGCATGATGGGAAGTTTGTCAAGATAAAAGATATTACCCTCAACAAATGCGGCAAAATCAATGCAACGGGAGCAACACAAAAAAACTGGCCAAGCAACCACAGAAAGCTCATTGAGCAAATGTTTGATGATGGCTACACCCTGCGCTATAGCGGCGGGATGGTCCCTGATCTGCACCAGATCCTACTAAAAGGCGGTGGATTATTTAGCTACCCAAGTACTAGCGATAAGCCCGAAGGCAAACTCCGGATGCTTTTTGAAGTGTTTCCTTTTGCTTATATCTTCAATAAAGCAGGTGGTGGAGCTATAAGGGATAAAAACTGCGTCTTAGAACTCACGCCAAAACACCCCCATGATACAACGCCTTGCTATTTTGGCTCTATGGATGAGATAGAAAGAGTAAGATTAAGCCAATGAGTGACGTGGAAGTAGATAGATTTGAGTTGCAACTGCAACAATACACAAAACAGTTGCAAGATTGCCAAGAAAAAAACGGGCTTAAAAGCTGTTTTGATTGTAAAGATCTTTTAGAGTGTAAGATTAGATCAGACTATGTAAAAGCAGTATATCAAAGTATGAATAAAGGAGAAGGCGGTGGATTTGAATTTTAATACAAGAGGTGAATATGTCTAATAAAAGTTATGTAACGACCCCGATCTATTATGTGAATGATGTTGCACATATCGGTCATGCGTATACAACGGTAATAACCGATACGTTAGCGCGGTATTTTAGGCTTAGAGGTGATGATACGTTTTTCTTAACGGGAACGGATGAACACGGTCAAAAAATAGAACAATCGGCAAAACAGCGCGGCAAAGATCCCAAAGAGTATGCCGACACTATTAGTGCGACGTTTAAAAATCTATGGGATGATTTTGAGATCAGTTACGATAAATTTATCCGAACTACCGATGAGGAGCATAAAATCGGTGTTCAAAAAGCGTTTGAGATCATGATGGCAAACGGCGATATCTACAAAGATGTATACAAGGGCAACTACTGCGTTAGCTGTGAAACCTTTTTTACGCAAAAACAACTCATTGATGAAGAGTTTTGCCCCGATTGCGGCAAGCCTACTTCGGTAATTGAAGAGGAGAGTTACTTTTTTAAACTTTCAAAATATGAAGACAAACTCTTGCAGCACTACAGAGAAAATGAAGATTTTATCCTTCCAAGGCAAAAACGAAACGAGATAATGCGTTTTGTAGAGGGTGGATTGAACGATCTATCAGTGACTCGAACAAGCTTTGAATGGGGTGTCAAACTCCCCCAAAGCGTCAATGACCCAAAACACGTGATGTATGTATGGCTTGATGCGTTGATGAACTATGTAACGGCTCTTGGTTACGGTGGGGATGAAAAAGATATGGATCACTGGCCTGCACAGTATCATCTGATCGGCAAAGATATTCTACGCTTCCACGCGGTATACTGGCCGGCATTTTTGATGAGCTTGGGACTGCCTTTGCCCAAGCATATCGCAGCACACGGATGGTGGACGCGAGATGGGCAAAAGATGAGCAAAAGCAAAGGAAACGTTGTTGATCCAAAAGAGGTAGCAGATGCGTATGGAGTGGAGAATTTTCGATACTTTATGATGCGCGAAGTGCCTTTTGGACAAGATGGGGATTTTAGTCAAAAAGCGCTCATCGATAGAATCAATTCAGACTTAGGCAATGATTTAGGAAACCTGCTTAACCGTGTGATAGGTATGAGTCATAAATATTTTGACGGCAATATCCACAGTGAAAATATCGTACGCTACTACCCTGATGAGATTGCGCAGATTGGCAAGCAGTTTGACAGTATCGAAGAGTTGATGACCTCAGTTTCGCTCAATAGATTTTTAGAAGAGCTTTGGAAGCCGCTGAGTATCGCAAACCGTTCAATTGACAAGTATCAACCGTGGGTGATGATGAAAGAGAGCAAAGAAAAAGAAGCGATGGCACTGATTGCATTGATCGCAAACATCATCGCAAAAGTTTCAGTACTATTGCATCCTTTTATGCCACAAACAACGCAAAAGATCGCTACGGCACTTTCACTCAATATCGATACACAAACATATAAAAAGTTGATCAAAGAGTGTGACATGTTGCCTGATTTTGTTATCCAAAAGGTACCGCCTCTTTTTCCCCGTATCGAAGAGGAATTACTTAAAAATCCCGAAGATGAGCAAGAACAAGAGGTGCAAGAGGATAATCTCATCACGATAGATCAGTTTTTTGCAAGCGAGATTAAAGTCGGTACAGTGATCAAAGCCGAAGAGGTCGAGGGAAGTTCTAAACTGCTGCTGCTACAAGTAGATATCGGTGAAAGTAAACCCAGACAAGTAGTAGCAGGAATCAAAAAATACTATAGCGCCAAAGAGCTTCTTGAAATGCAAGTATGTGTCGTTTCAAACCTCAAACCCGCAAAACTGATGGGACTTGAGAGTCAGGGGATGATCCTTGCGGCAAAAGACAAAAAGGGCTTAGCTCTCATCTGTCCTCAAACTCCTAGAAAAGAAGGCAGCAAGGTTGGATGAGGATAGAAACCCTTAAATCACTCATCGGTGGCAGGTTGCTAAACGCACCTGCTATCACCTCTATTGAAAATATCGTTTTTGAAGCCAAAAAGGTAAAAAGGGGCGATCTGTTTTTGGCTAACGACTCTTCGCAGATTGAACAAGCCGTACAAAACGGTGCGTATGCGATCATTGTCGATACGCTCATTGCACCCAATGATAGTGAGATTGCATGGATCAAGGTTGCCTCACTCAGTGATGCGACGATTAAGTTGCTGCGATTTTACTTAGAATACAAACCAAAAAAAATCATCTATGTTTCACCCTATCACTTTCAAATCCTCAAAGCTATCGATATCTCTCATACAAGTAGTTATCTAGATGCAAAGCATCAAAGCTTGCATCAACTTTTTAACGATGAAAAAAGCATCTTTTTGAGTGATAATAAAATATTTTTGCAAAGTTTTGCGAAAGAGTATGATACGTTAGAATATAAACACGACCAAAACTACACGATCACAAGCTCTACGCTTTTTGAATCAAGCTTTATCTATAAGGAAAACTTTTATAAAAATATCGCAATAGCTCCCTTTTTTGTAGACAAACTCACCCAGTCAATAGAAATAGCTCACAAATTAAAGTTGGATACAAAGGTAGAAAAGCTAACCTTTACGGAGTTCTTTACACCTGTTTTTTTCAATGCACAGCTTAAAGAGGTTGAATTTGGCAAAGGATCTAAAGTGATTATCTTTTCTTCTTGCAAAGAACTTGTGCAACAATATTGTAAACAACACTTACAACACTTAAGAATTTTGTATTATGCGGGGGACGATGTACAGTATCTATACAGCGAGCTTAAAAATAGATACGATTATGCAGTGGTTTCCAACCTCAAAAAGGCGGTGCTGCAACTACCGCCTTTTTACAAAGAAGAGGTACCTGCAACGCTGTTTTAACTCTCTATAACTACCTCTTTATCGATAGTAAGTCCAAAACCGCTTATTCCGACAAAGCCGGATTTTTTCTGCGAAACGATAAGATTGATATGTGAAGTGCCCAGTTCATGTAAAATCTGTGCTCCGACACCGTACTCTTTCATCTTGTCGTCAATCATATCATCTCTATCTAAAAACACTAGCACGCCGCTGTTTTGTTTGAGATATTCTATAGCATTAAAAAAGTAATCTGTCTTGTAACTGTTTAAAAGAAGGTCTTTATCTAACCCGACATTGTGGAATTTAACATTGGTTATCCCCTCGACCTTGCCAAAGATGAGTGCTGAATGTACTTTTTGTTCATGATCGACAAAATCGATCTGTTTGACCGTGCTGCCAAAAAATTCGATCTCTCTCTCATCGATCTTTTCAATCAATGACTCTTTTGCTAAGCGGTACTCTACAAGATCAGATACATACACTATCTTCATATCATGCTTTTTGGCAAACTCTACTAGATCAGCTTTTCGCGCCATTGAACCGTCTTCTTTCATGATTTCACAGATCACGGCTGCTTTGTTCATCCCCGCTAAATCACACAGATCCACAGAACCTTCCGTATGCCCTGTTCTTTCAAGTACGCCGCCATCTTTTGCAATAAGCGGAAAGATATGGCCGGGTTTTACAAGTTCGCTAGGTTTACTGATCTTTGAAGCAAGTATCTTGATCGTCATATCTCTCTCTGCTGCACTTATTCCCGTTTTTGCTTCTGTAGCATCCACTGAGATAGTAAAAGCTGTATCGTGGCATGATGTGTTATCAACAACCATAGGCTGCAGCTGTAATCTCTCACCGATCTCTTTTGAGATTGAAACACAGATCAAGCCTTTAGCTTGCGAAGCCATAAAATTAACCATCTGCGGGGTTGAAAAGTTTGCGGCATACACTAAGTCACCTTCGTTTTCACGATCTTCATCATCCATCATGATGACCATCTTCCCCCTTTTGATCTCCTCTATAGATTCCTCTACTCGTTGTATTGCATTTGGCATAAAAACTCCCGTAAATTAAAAATTTTGTAAATTATATCTAAATCCCTTGACATAACAAAAGAAATAATATATAATTCCACCAACTTAAACGCATTGGGGTGTCGCCAAGCGGTAAGGCCTCGGTTTTTGGTACCGATATTCGGGGGTTCGAATCCCTCCACCCCATCCACACAGTTTAAGTTAACCTACAGAACGCGGGATAGAGCAGTTTGGTAGCTCGTTGGGCTCATAACCCAAAGGTCGGAGGTTCAAATCCTTCTCCCGCCACCAATTTTAAAACTCCTGATTTTAGATTTTACTCCAACCAAGAAACATAAAAACATTTAGAATCCACACTAGCATTTTGCAATCTGAGACCCTATCGTGAGCATAATGCATTTTTAATACGAAGTTTGCTAAACTACAAATAAAAAATAGGACCCGTATGCTAAAAATTTTGCTTGTTGATGATAGTGCTATTATGCGCAAAATGCTTTTATCTTCAATATCCTCAATCGGTGAGTATCAATTTATCGAGTGCAAAAACGGTGCACAAGCACTGGAGTATCTAGAAGCAAACCATGATGTTGATTGTATCTTTTTAGATATCAATATGCCCGTTATGGGTGGATTAGAGCTTATCGATGCTCTCAAACAAAAAGGGATCTACGACAATCAAAACATCATTATCGCTTCGACGGAGGTGTATAATCTTAGCCAAAAGCTCATTGATGAACTTAATGTTTTAGGCGTGATGCCAAAACCCTTTAATAAAAAAGAGATCAACTCTACACTAATCCCCCTGCTTGAGATAGTGCAAAACAAAATGCAGATTCAAAAATGCAAATTTTTAAGCCCCATTCTTGTAGTTGATGACAGTATCTCGATGCGAAAAATTTTGAAAAAACAGTTAAGCACATTGGGATGTTGTAACTTTTATGAAGCTGTTGACGGGGTAGAAGCGCTTAAGCTTATCAATGAACACATCGATACGCTGAGTTTAGTATTTATCGATCTGCATATGCCGAAAATGGATGGCATGGCACTGATTCAAAAGCTTAAGAAGGAAAAATTATTAAAAAAAATCAACCCTGTACTGATTTCAGGCGATGAGACAAGACTGCATGAACTAGGTTCAAAATACCCCGAAGTCGAATTAATTCCAAAACCCTTTAAGCAAAAGGATTTAAACAATACCGTATTACCGATCTTACAAAAACTTGATCCCAAGAATTTCCAAAAAACAACCGATATTGAGATAAAATCATACACCGACATCCAAACACGTGTAAGCATTGAAGATAGTATCCACCATTACTTTTTTGACTACTATGAATATATTCAAACCAACAGCCACCTGCTTCACAGCAAAAAAAGATTGCCCTATTTCAGCTATAAAAACTTTCTTTACTTTGCCATAGAAAAGTTACAAGAGCTTGATAGTGAGTTCATCCAAGAACATCTGAGCAAAGAGCTAGAAGAACTCAAACAGTTAGAAAAGCAGTATAAAAATCTAGGCGTCATCACGGGTGCACAAAAGCGTGAAGTATTTTATCATGCGTTTTTAAGCAATCAAAAAGAGTATACAAAGCTTCAAGAGGTAACACAAATCTATAAAAAAAATATCATCAAAGGGGGCAAAAAGCTCCAAGAACTTGAAGCATTCAATAGCGATGAAAAAGGAGATGAGAAATCATCTGCTCACATACGGCAAATAAAAACAAAGCTGCAAAAGCTTCAAGATGCGTACAAAAACAACCTTAGACTTATTGAGGAATATGAAAGAAAAAACTTTGAAGATTTTGAACTTAAATATAATCTTTTGAGAAAAAATGTCAAAGATAATATCGCTTCAATCTTAGGCACCAAGATCTATAGACTGAATAAATTGCTTTGGGAAAATGCTAACAATAATGCTAAAATCCGGCAATATTACTACAAAAAATCGATCCCTCTCCCTCTTCAAGCACGGGAGTTTTTAAAGCATTATCTCCAGACGACTTCACTGTCTCACGACAACCTGTTTTACAAAGAGATGCTAGAGGTTTTAACCCTTTTACAAAAACAAAAACGCCAAAGCGTGACCATTGTCTATGATGATGTAGCGGAGTTAGAAACACTCAAAGAGATTGTTACGCAGATAGATAAAGACCTTATTGTACAAGGCTACACGAATATCAAATATCTTTTGCAAAACAAGACACAAGAACAGGACTTAATTATCTTAGATTTCAATATACGTGGACTAGGAGAGGATCTTAAAGAGCTTCAAAAGCGTTACGGTGATTGTGATTTTTTACTCCTTTTTCAAACACGATCTAAAAAAGATATTTTTGACGCTATTGCTAGCGGACTTTTTCACCCTACAGTCAAAAATTATCTGCATAAGCCCAAATTTTTAAACCCGACCGAGCTTAAACACAAGGTAAAAGAGCTTTTATAACTCTTTTACGGATGTTTATCGGTATCGCCCACATACAGTTGTCTCGGTCTTGTAATCTTCATACCGGGATCACTTCGCAGCTCAAACCACTGTGCTACCCATCCCACTGACCTTCCGATTACAAAGATAGGCGTAAACATATTCAGAGGAATCTTAAGTGCCGTTAAAATAATCCCTGAATAAAAGTCAACATTTGGATAGAGGTTTCTTGAGACAAAATACTCATCTTTAAGCGCGATCTCTTCAATCTTATACGCAATCTCTAGCAGTTTATTATCAACCTCTAACTCCCCCTTTAACTCCTCTAGTATCCCTTTTAAAATCTTTGCACGGGGATCATAGTTTTTATACACACGGTGTCCAAAACCCATCAATCGAAACGGATCATTTTTATCTTTGGCTTTAGCGATATATTTTGCTACATTATCAACAGAACCTATCATTTTGAGTTGATTAATCACCGCTTCGTTTGCCCCGCCGTGCTTTGGACCCCAAAGAGCGGAGATGCCTGCAGAGATCGCTGCATATGGATGAGCTCCGGTTGAACACACTACTCGCACTGCCGTAGTTGATGCGTTTTGTCCATGATCGGCGTGTAGCGTAAAGATCGTATCAAGAGCTTTGATCTCGATATCTTTAATCACAGGTTCACTATTTGGAAACGCACGCAGCATATACAAAAAGTTTTCGGTAAAGTAGCGATTAGAATCGGGGTAGATTATGGGTAATCCTACGCTTTGTCTGTATGCAGCTGCTGCAATAGTAGGGATTTTAGCGATGATTCTTTGTGCCATGACGTAGTATTCATTCAAATGGCACCCGCTTGATCCGTGAATCTCGACAAAGTTATGATAAAACGACGTCAATGCCGCTACTGCCGAAGAGAGCGTAGACATGGGATGAGAATCATCAGGAAAGGCAGTAAAAAGACGGTTGAGCTTTTCATGCAGGTAGTACCGCTTTTTTATCAACTCGTCAAACTCATCATACTGTGCAGAATCGGGGAGGTTTCCCGTTAAAAGCAGATAGCACACTTCAAGATAGTTTTTATCTTTTGCCAACTCCTCAATAGCATACCCGCGGTGATATAACCTTCCCGCATTCGCATCGAGGTAGGTAACGCTTGATTCACAGTTGACCGTGTTTCCTAAACTTGGATCATACGAATACAGTTGCAATTGAGAGGGAAGTGAAGCAATATCAACAGCCCCTATTCCCATCTTTGGGTATCTAATGGGCAACTCTATCTTTTTGCCGCTTCGATTATCGATTACCGTTACACTATCCATGAGTAACTCCTTACATAAGCTGGGCTTATTATAAAGCATTACTCTAGCAAGAAAGTAGCAATTAGTGGCTTTTTTTATCTAAACACTGCACCTGCATCGATACGCTTGCATCTTCTAAAACAAACTTCTGCTGTTTTTCAATCTCGCTTAAACTTACTTTTTTTCCATCTTTGTAAACAAAAGCACTTTTTTGGGGGATCTTGCTTTGGGGGTGAGAAAGTTCATACTCTCTTTTGACTCCCGCTAACTTGTTATTACAATATTCAACCTTTGCCTCTATTGCTTTATGCAGCCTTTGTGCCAACTCCTCAATCTGCAAGCGTGTAGTGTCTAAACGCCGTTTTGGATTGTAGCGTCCGTATTCACTAAGCAGCCCATCATGCATATTTTGCAAAGTGTGCAGCTTTTGCTCTATTGCTCTTTTGTACCTTGAAACATTTTCATCAATCACAAAAAGCACTTCACCCTTATCAGGCAGTATCATCTCAATGGCTGCACTTGGCGTGGGCGCTCTTAGATCTGCAACCATATCGCTTATCATCACATCCACCTCATGTCCCACCGCACTCACGAGGGGAGTTTTTGCACTATGTATCGCATCGGCTACGACCTCTTCATTAAATCCCCACAAATCTTCCAAACTTCCGCCTCCGCGTCCGACAATGATCACATCCACGTCCAAACTATCGGCATATGCAATATGTTTTGCAATCTCAGGGGCACACTTTTGCCCCTGAACAAGCGTATCGATAACTTTAACCTCTACAAGCGGCCATCTTTTATCGATCACTTTAAGCATATCCGCAATCGCTGCCCCGCTTTTACTTGTCACAATTGCAATTTTCTTAATATGTTTTGGCAGCGACTGCTTGTTCTCAAAATACCCCTTTTGCTGCAACTTTTTTTTCAACTGTTCATACGCAAGCGCCAACGCCCCCGCGCCGTAGGGTTCGATATTTGCTGCATAGAGTTGGTACTCCCCGCGTGGCGTGTATACGCTAAGTGAGCCGCTAACGATGATCTTTTGTCCTGCTTCTAATCGAAACTTCAATGCGCGCGCGTTTGAGCGAAACATAACGCATTTGATAGAACTTTTTGCATCTTTGATATTAAAATAGATATGCCCACTGGTATGATACGTGACCGATCCGATCTCTCCCTCTACGCTTAGATGCATAAAGGTTGTTTCAATTAAAGATTTGAGTTGCGTATTGAGTTGACTTACGGTAAGGGTATTCAAAAAGAGCCTTTTTAGGCGTATTTTATCAAAAAAATTATGCAATTAACAAACAGTTAACACTCTTTTATTATCATGTTTACGTGTATCTACAAAGATGCACTAAATGTCGTCGAAAACATTTTACGCTCACTTGTGCCCGCAAAGGTTGCAAGTGGGTCTTTATGAAAGGATTATAATGGAACCGACTTTAAGAGATATAGAAGATTATAACAATCATGAATCAGCGCAGAAAAAAAGAGTAGTAAATTTAGTAGTTTTAGGACTATTTATCTTTGCTATGGCGTATGCCGGAGTCAAAATGTATTATGACACGCATATGCCCGCAACCTTTTCTCCCGTACACTCGCAGCAGCAAATTGAGCAAACAAGAGGGTATTAACCCTCTTGCTGCCTTGCAAAATAACTACCGGCCATCATCACAAGCGGCGCCGTTACAACTCCAAAAAGATAACTTTGCGCATGCAACAACTCTTTATTATTTAAGATCATAAACCCGATAAACAGTAGCAGATACGACCCTAAACGATAGATCGAAAGCGATGCTCTAGAATCTCGTATCACTTGCATTAAGGAGCGTTTATTTTCTTTGAGCTTTTGTTTCTCCTCTTTGATCACCTCTTTAAAATCCCTATCTTGCTGCGCTTGCTCTTCATCATAGAGCTCATAAGGGTCTTCAATCTTATCTAGGGTATCTTTTTGATAAGGTACCTCACCGCCATCGACTCTCGTTTTGACCATTCTTTGGTATCCCCAAAACGATCCTAAAATCACCAATGCCGAAGTGACAAACCCCACTTGCGTATTGAGCAACCAAACAACGTTGCCGCTTCCTAAACAAAGGACAATGATTGCAAGATCAAACCCCGCTACGATCGCCAAAGCCCTACGCATTATCGTCTTTGTCTTTATAAATATCTTGATACTTATATTTTGGGTCGTCTTTTATCGAATCATAACTTGCCACTTGCTTTTGATACACTTTGTACACATTCACAACAGCAGCAGCCACACCCCAAAAAACTCCCAGCCAAAGCAGCCAGTCATACCCAAAGGCATAGCGCATTCCCAAACCGATAGCGATCCCAAAAAGCACCGCAACTACCATAGAGATACCTAAGCTTAATTGATCAATACCTTCAAAAAACGATCTGTGCTTTGGTCTTTTATTATTATTTTCCATACTATTGTTACCGTAAACTTCCCATCACTTCTTGTGCATTTTGCAACACGATATCGATCATTCCCTCAGTAATTGCGGTATTCATAAATCCCGCTTCAAACTGACTGCACGCAAAATAGATGCCTCGATCAAGCATTCCTTGGTGAAACTGTCCAAACCGCTTTGTATCTGATTTTGCCGCATCTTCAAAACTGTGTACGGGATTGTCGTTAAAGAAAAATCCAAACATCGAACCGCGCACACACACTTGCAATCCTATGTTGTGAGAATCAGCTATCTCTTTCAATCCATCCGTTAAGCGCTTTGCTTTTGCCGCAAGCTCGCCATAAAGCTCTTTTTGCGCTTTTAATCTTTTGATCGTAGCAAGTCCCGCTGCCATAGCAACAGGGTTTCCGCTAAGAGTTCCTGCTTGATACACAGGACCTTGAGGAGATAGATGCGCCATAATCTCGGCTTTTGCGCCAAACGCCCCAACAGGCATCCCCGCTCCGATCACTTTACCCAGTGTCACCATATCAGGAACTACATTTACAAGCCCTTGAGCACCTTTTAAACTTGCACGAAAACCACTCATCACTTCATCAAAAATTAGCAGTGTCCCATGCTCGTCACAAAGCTGACGCAACTGCTGTAAAAACTGCTCTTGGGCAGGAACTAAGCCCATATTTCCTGCAATGGGTTCAATGATTATGCACGCAATCCCCTCACTTTCTCTAAAACACTTTTCAACACTTTGGATATCGTTATACTGTGCAAGCAGCGTATGCTTTGTCAAATCTGCAGGCACTCCCGGAGAGCTCGGTGTTCCAAACGTCGTTGCCCCGCTTCCTGCTTGTACAAGCAATGAATCGCTATGCCCGTGATAATTTCCCGTAAATTTCAAAATATCATCACGCCCGGTGTAGCCTCTAGCTAAACGGATAGCACTCATCACCGCTTCGGTACCACTATTGACAAATCGCAGCTGATCAATCCCTTCAAATAGATCAACAATCTCATTAGCAAGTTGCGTCTCAAGTTCGGTAGGTGCTCCAAAGCTCAATCCGTCACGAACCGTGTTCACAACGGCATTGATTGTATCTTCATCACTATGACCAAAGATCAAAGGCCCCCAACTTTGTACAAAATCGATGTAGCGATTGCCGTCGATATCATACATATAAGCACCCTCTCCTCTTTGGATAAACGGCGGCGTGCCCCCTACGCTTCCAAAAGCCCGAACAGGAGAATCTACTCCGCCGGGAATAAAAGATTGTGCTTTTTTGAATGCTTCTATACTCTTTGATCTATTCATCTCTATCCTTTTTTGCCATGTTTTGAGTTAATTGGCGCATTTTATCATCTTTTTATTTAATTTTAAATATAATATCCGATTTAAAAGACACGCAACTATTTAATTCTGCTAGAATTGCGATACAATAACCACAAGGAGCTTCTTTGACTGCAAAAGAGATAATGGACAATATAGAAAAACTATTTACCGAAACAAAAAACGGTGAAGTGATCACCTTTGAAAAATTGATGAAAGAGTTTGAAAAAGCTCCCACTTCAGCACAGTCAAAAAAGATTTTTAAACTTGCACAGAAAAACAAGATTAAACTTATCAGTGCCTCAAAGCAAGCCGAACTACTGAACCTCAAAGATATCAAAAAAAGAAAATCCGATCTTAAAAAGCTAAGCGATCAAGCACTTTTAGAAGAGTTTGATTTTATGAAAGAAAAAGAGCTGTTTGAGTGGTCAAGAAGTGATAGTCCCGTTCGGATGTATCTTCGAGAGATGGGGCAGATCCCGTTGCTTACTAAAGAAGAGGAGATAAAGCTTTCTCGCCAAATCGAAGAGGGAGAGGACATCATCCTTGATGCGATCTGTTCAGTTCCCTATCTCATCGATTATATTCTTAATTACCAAGAGCCCCTTCTTAACCGTGAAAGACGAGTAAAAGAGTTGTTTAAAAACTTTGAAGAGGATGAAAAAAGCAGTAAAGATGAGCGTAATAAACTCAAAGATGAGCGAAGTAAAAAGGTTAAAAAAAGCTTTAAAGAGTTGGAAAAAGCAAAAAACGAATGGGAGAAGATGGTTGAAACAACCCAAGTCAGTGATATTGCAACCACTGATGAAGAGTTGCACGAACACTTAAAGATCGCATTTAAAAAGACGATGATGAAAAAACGTCTTATCGATCTTGGACCTACCAGTAAGCTTATCAACGAAATTGTAAAATCGATGGAGACGGCGCTTAAAAGTGATGATGAGTTTGAAAAAGAGTTAAAACGCCTTGAATATAAACTGCCGCTATTTAACGAAACACTGCGCCAAAACCACAAAGAACTACTCAATGAGATAGTGGATCTGGATAAAAAAGATATTTTAAACCGTGTGCCCGAAGCAACGATGGTGAGCACCTATGTAGAGATTAAGCGATTGTTTGAAACCAAAGAGGCGAGTAAAGATAGCTTTAATCTCAGTGATGAAGAGTTGGTGCAGATTTTGTATCAAGTCAAACGTGGAAAACTGATCAGCGAAAAAGCAAAAACTCGGATGGCAAAGAGTAACCTACGGCTTGTGGTCTCTATTGCAAAGCGCTACACAAATCGAGGTCTGCCGTTTCTTGATCTCATTCAAGAGGGCAATATCGGGTTGATGAAAGCTGTTGATAAGTTTGAATACCAAAAAGGGTATAAATTTTCCACCTATGCTACTTGGTGGATCCGTCAAGCAATTAGTCGTGCCATCGCCGATCAAGCACGAACGATTAGAATCCCTATCCATATGATAGAAACGATCAATAGAATCAATAAAATCGTGCGTAAACACTTGCAAGAACACGGCAAAGAACCCTCAATCGAAAAGATTGCTCAAGAGGTCGGGCTCAGTGAAGATAAGGTTAAAAACGTCATTAAGATCACTAAAGAACCCATCAGTCTAGAAGCACCTGTAGGCGATGAAGATGATGGACGATTTGGAGATTTTATCGAAGATAAAGAATCGATCAGCCCTGCTGATACGGTGATGAAAGATGACCTTAATATTCAGATTGATGACGTACTTGTTGAGCTTAACGAAAGAGAACAAGCTGTTATTCGGATGCGATTTGGATTGCTTGATGATGAGAGTGATCGAACCCTTGAAGAGATCGGCAAAGAGTTAAACGTCACGCGTGAGCGTGTTCGCCAGATCGAATCAAGTGCTATTAAAAAGCTCAAACACCCCAAAGTAGGACGTAAACTTAAAAACTATATAGAGGATTAATTCTCTATGTGGGGATATTTTCTCCTATAGCGCGCTAGCATCGTTTCATTACCCAAAAGCCCTCCTTGATGCAGATACAATACATTTTTTCCTAAATCATGTTCAAGTAGTGTTTGCCATCCGATCGGATCGTAGAGTAGATCAAATTCGACCCGTGTCGTCTCAAGAAGTTCTAACCACAACCTATACAGCCCTCTATTTAATTTGCCAAAATGGTATTTTTGTTTCTTGGGCAAAATTGTGGGATGAGTCCTCATCTGAAGTTTTAAAAACTGTTTTTGCAAGTAGCTATCATCACCCACACACGAACAAGTGTATATATCAAATCTGCTATACTTTTGTAGATACAGTGCCGTTGTTCCGGTTCCTGAAGGTAAAAATATTTTGGGTCTGTCTATTTTGCTTTGTACTGCCCAATCATCAATCTCTTTGGCTAAAAGCTTGATCCCCTCTTTTGCAATGGGTGCCGCGCCTCCCTCGGGGACAAACAGCTGCTCTTGCGTAACGCTTTGCGGCGGCTTGCCGATGCGAAGTTGCATACCGTTTTGCAATGCATATTTATAGTTACCG
>JBNJHJ010000018.1:0-15198 GCA_051748365.1 Campylobacterota bacterium | reverse complement strand
TTAGATACGATGCAAAGAGCGTTTTATAACTTAGGACAAGCAGATGCAAAAAAAGATGAATCTATTAGTGCATTCATTCCTCAAGTCAATACAAGAGAAGATGAGAGGGCATATTACTTAGATGTTGATCTTCCCGGAGTTAAAAAAGAAGATATCTCAATTGATGTGGATGAGGGAGTATTGAGCATCTACGGTGAAAGAAATTTTAAAGATGAGGTTAAAGAGGAGGATTATTATAAAGTAGAAACAAGATTTGGGAAGTTCCAGCGCTCTTTTACCCTACCTGAAAATATAGATACCGAAGCTATTGAAGCGAAAAACGGTAAGGGAGTACTTGAGGTTGTGATCCCTAAAAAAGAAGAAGAAAGAAACAGAAAGAAAATTACCATTCAATAACTACTATAAATATAAAGAGATTTATGAACTCTTTATATTTATTATACTACAATATTTAAAAAGGCTCTAGTATGATTGAGAGAAAAGAGCAAACCATTGCGTATTTAAAATCCCAAATTGAATCCTTACAAAAGCAAAAAGAGCATATCTTCAAAGAGATAAAAGAGATCGATGAAGATATCGACCTCATAAAAGATAGGTTAAAAATAGAAAAAAAGGAGTTAAAAGCACTTAAAAAAGAGTAGTGCCTACTCTTTGCTGAAACATTTTTGTAAGTGCTCATTTGTGAATTTTTGTGTAAATCTTGAGACGATAATGGCTGCGAGTGTAGCAAGAGGTAGTGCGATAACAAGTGCATCAACAAAGATGATATTGCCGCTAAGTAATGAATCTACGCCAAATAAAGCTTTGGCGACGCCCAACTGCTTGGCTTCTTGAAAATGGACAAACAAAAGCCAAAAACTTGAAGTAAAAAGACCTACTAGCATTGAAGCGATTGCACCTGCTTTGGTTAATCCTTTGAAAAATAATCCTCCGATAAAAGAGGGCAAGAAGATCGAAGCACACAGCGCAAAAAAGATAGCCGTACTTCGCGCGATGATAGCGGGTTGATCGCTAAAGTTATATGCAAGTGCTACAGAGATACTGATCATCACTGTCACGCCTATTCTTGTGACAAGCGTAGAATCAAGCTTTTTACTGCTGAGTTGTTCAATCATATCTCTTCCCACTGCCGTGCCCATGGTGTGAAACTGGCTTGAAAGCGTACTCATTGCTGCACTGATAAGTGCAAATAGAAAGATAAAAGCAAACCACTGCGGCATCGATTCTTTGATGAAATATGGGATCACCTTGCCGATACTGCCGGCACTTTGAAGCGCATTTTTGCCCTCATTAAACTCATAAAACCATGCATTGCTCAGTGCTCCTACGATAAATACAAAGCCTGTCATAGAGATAATAAAAACCCCGCCGATAAGCACGGCTCTATTTAACTCTTTTTTGCTGCGTACGGTCATAAAGCGCACAATGAGCTGGGGTTGGGCAAGGACGCCGATTCCTACGCCTAATGTGATAGTCGTGATGACAAATAGCCACCCTTGAGAGAAAAACTGCGGCATCTTGTTCCACCCCTCAAAGCCCCACATCGTTGAAAGTTTCATCATAAAATCTGCACTTCCGGGAGTCAGTTGGCTCATCGGCACTGCTTGTAGGGGCTGCACCGTTGCACTCCATACGTGTTCAAGCTTAGCATAGCTTGCTTCAAACCCGCCAAGTGATTGAAAAGTAAAAATAAGCAAAATAGTCATAGCAATAAACATGATACTGCCTTGCAGCGCATCGGTCAGCATCACGCCTTTTAACCCTCCGGCTAAGACGTAAGCGGTGATGATAACAGAAAACACAAGTAGTGCGATATGGTAATCAACCCCAAAATAAAGCCCGATAAAGTGCGTTCCGCCGATAAGTACTGCCGTAGCGTATAGCGGCATAAAAAGCAAAATGATCGCTGCGGCAAAGAGTTGGATAAACTTTGAATCAAAGCGCTTGCCCAAAAATTCGGGGAAGGTGTGGGCTTTCATTTTGTATCCCATCTTTCGCGTAGGATTGCCTAAAAAGACAAATGCGATAAAAATACCTACAAAGATATTAAAAAAAGTAAGCCACAAAAGTGAATTTCCAAGCCACGCCGCAACGCCGCCAAATCCGACGATCGCAGCGGTAGAGATAAAGGTGGCTCCGTAACTTAGCGCCATGATAAAAGGATGGGTATCACGCCCGGCTACTAAATAATCTTGCGTATTGTGTGTATTTTTATACCCTACATAGCCCAAATACCCCACAAGCCCTAAATAGGCGATGATGATTATATTTTCAAATGCTCCCATTACAGCTGCCTTTCGATCTTATCTTCATCTTTTGCCCACTTTTTAAGCTCTTTTATATTTTCACGGTCCTCTTTGTTCCAATACATCGCCCCATAGATGACACAGGCGATGGCGCTTACGATGCTTAGCCAAAACGCCAAAGCTACGCCAAAATCAAAATGTTCCATCGGCTTCCTCTCTTCTTAAAGTAAAAAATTATAACGAAAAAGAGATAAATAGTTTCTATGTGCATACGCAGAAGTGACTTTTAACCCATTCTTTTGTATAATGATGGCTTTTAAATAGGGGAGTTGTTATGAAGGCAAACACAAAAGCACTACATTTTGGATATGAAAAAGATTCTCAAGGTACGATGGCAGTACCTATCTATCAAAGTTCAGCCTATGAGTTTCAAAGTACGCAACACGCTGCAAACTTGTTCCAACTCAAAGAGTTGGGCAATATCTACAGTAGGTTGACCAACCCCACGACCGAAGTTTTTGAAAAGCGTTTTGCAAGCGTAGAGGAGGGTGTTGGAGCTATTGCTACAAGTAGCGGCATGGCTGCAATTTTTGCCGTGATTGCCAATCTGTGTGAAGCAGGCGATAATATTATCTGCTCTAACCGCGTATACGGCGGCACAACAACACTCACTGCACACACCATAAAGCGATTTGGTATAGAGGCGAGATATTTTGATATCGATGATACGCAGCAGCTAGAAACACTTATTGATGAGAAAACCAAAGTGATCTTGTTTGAATCCATTGCCAATCCAAGCGTTGCGGTAGCGGATTTTGACGCGATCGTGCAAATTGCCGATGCAAAAGGCGTTGTCACGGCGTGTGATAACACCGTAGCAACACCGATGCTGTGCCGACCTATTGCTCACGGCGTAGATCTTGTGATGCATTCAACCAGCAAATACACTACGGGACAGGGATTAGCTATCGGCGGTATCGTCGTAGAAAGTGAGAGCTTTAAACAAAAGATATCTAGTAACAGCAAGTATGCCCATTTTAATACTCCCGATGCAAGTTATCACGGACTGATCTACACAGATACGCCGCTGCCGCCCTTTTCTTTGCGTGCCCGATTAGCGCTGCTACGGGATTTTGGGATCGCGCCAAGCCCTTTTAACAGTTGGCTATTTATCCAAGGTTTAGAAACGCTTGATGTGCGCATGGCAAGACATTGCCAAAATGCGATGAAAGTTGCGCAGTTTTTGCACGACCATCCCAAGGTCAAGCGGGTGAACTATCCGGGCTTACAAGATGATAAATATTACGCACTTGCGCAAAAATATTGCAGCGGTGCAAGCAGCGTGATGAGTTTTGAGCTCCAAGATTTTAGCCACGCCCAAGAGGTTGCCAATAGCGTAGAGATATTTTCTCTTGTGGCAAATATCGGCGATTCTAAATCCATCATCACCCACCCCGCAAGCACGACGCATCAGCAGTTAAGCAAAGAAGAATTGCAAAGTGCGGGCATCAGCGAAGGGTTGATCCGCTTGAGCGTTGGGCTTGAAGATGCGCAGGATCTGATAGAAGATTTACAAAAAGCGTTGGGGTAGCGTGTGAAGATAGCAACGAAGATTGAAAAATTCACCAATCCGCTGTATTTAGAAAGCGGAAGGATACTTGAGCCTTATCAAATCATTTATGAAACCTACGGGACGCTCAATGAAGCAAGAGACAACGTTATCGTTGTCTGCCACGCCCTTAGCGGCAACCACCATGCAGCCGGGTACTACAAGGGTGAGAGAAAACCGGGATGGTGGGATAAGCTCATCGGTGAGGGCAAACCCATCGACACGGATAGGTACTATGTTGTGTGTACCAACACTATAGGCAGCTGCTTTGGCTCCACAGGTCCTACTTCAAAGATGTATCCAAGCGACGAAGAGTACCGTTTAAAGTTCCCCGTTGTGACAATCAAAGATATGGTTCGCGCGCAGCATATCTTGTTTAATCGTTTAGGGATTTATGAAGTCAAAGCTGTCATCGGCGGTTCGATGGGTGGCATGCAAGCGCTGCAATTTGGAGTAGATTATCCAAATTTTGCCAAAAATATCATCGCCCTGGCTGCCACTCACGCAACACGTCCGTGGGTGATTGCATTTAATAAAGTCGCTAGCGAAGCTATCATCAAAGACGGGGCATTTAAAAACGGCGAGTATGATAGAGAAGAGATCTTTAAAGAGGGCTTTAGCGGGCTTAGTATCGGTAGAATGGCAGGGCATATCAGTTATCTCTCGCCCCATTCTATGGATAGTAAGTTTGGCAGAGACTATGTAGAAACCGATGGATTGTATGATCTGTTTGGGCGCTATGAAGTTGATCGCTATCTTGATTATAACGCGGCAAATTTCAGTAAATTTTTTGATCCTATCAGTTATCTGTATATTATCAAAGCGATCAATATTTTTGATCTAAGTCACGGGTATGAGAGTTTAGAACACGCTTTAAATGAGTTCAAATCAAACTTGACGCTGATCAGTTTTGCAAGCGATATGATGTTTATGCCCCAAGAGATGCAAGAGATTGAAAAAGCGATGCATAAACTCAATAAAAAGTGTGAGTATCACGAGATCGAGAGTAATTACGGGCATGATGCCTTTTTAGTCGAGGTTGAAAAATTTGAAAAGATTATCCAAGGAGTGCTAAAGTGACATATGAAAAACGGATCGAAAAAGCCAAAGAGTTGCTTGAAAAGGTTGTTGACCCCAATGCTACGCTAAGTGAGAGTGTAAAAAATTATAAAAAGGGGTTAGGCGAACTGAGTCAAGCCCAAAAGTTGATAGAAGAGGCAAAAGCCCAGATCGAAGTGATCGAAAAAGAGTATAGTGATGGCTAAGTTAAAAGTAGCAGCACTGCAGCTGCCGACGGTGGGGATGAGTCTTAACCGTTTAGAGTATTTTATCAAAGCAGCCGCAGGAGACGGTGTAAAACTACTGCTTTTAGGTGAGTATGTGCTCAATCACTTCTTTAAAGAGATCGAAAGTATGCCCAAATCGATGGTCGTTGAACAAAGTGCAAAGCATCTGCAAACGCTTAGAGAGATCTCAAACAGATATGCCGTTATGATCGTTGCGCCTCTTGTGACTATTGAAAATGAAAACTACTTTAAAAAGATCGTTGTCATTGACGGGGATAGGGTGCAGGAGTATCAGCAAGATAGGCTTATTGATTATGAGCATTGGGATGAAAAAGCATTTTTTAGCAATACAAAACACACAGAACTTCCCGTGTTTGAATACGGCGGGATCAAGATCGCTATAGTTTGGGGCTTTGAACTGCATTTTAATGAAAAATTTGACGCAGTGATGGACAGTGCGTGTGATCTAGTGTTGTTGCCTACATGCTCAACGTTTGATTCGCATAATCGGTGGCGAGAGATTATTAAAAGCAGGGCTTTTATGCATAATTGCTATATTTTGCGGGCAAATCGTGTGGGTGAGTATTTTGACGGAGCAAACAGATGGCGTTTTTACGGTGATAGTATGCTTGCACTGCCAAACGGGGAAGTGGGTGATATGCTTGATGATAGAGAATCACTGCTTGTAGCAACCGTAGATAGCGAGTATGCAAAAGCCCAACGTGATGCTTGGGGGTTTTATCGATAACCCCTAAGCCGGATGCTTAATCGTTTAGTTGTAAAACGATACCGTAATCTTTTTGAATAACATCTTCTAACTTTGCAATCAACTCTATCGCGTTTTTGCCGTCACTTGGGTAGGTGACAATCGTATCTTTTCGTTGTTGGTCTAAAAAATCACACAGTTCACTAATGAGCATATCGGTACCGTTCCAATCAGTTGCCGGTAAAAAAAGAAGATAAAAGTGCTCATAATTAAAAATAATATCCGTTTCTCGCAAAATCCCCGAAAATGCATCGGCAATATGTTTGGAATCTTTTTCGTGAACCGATAAAAAAGCGATAGAGAACTCTTTTTCAATGGTGCTGTCAAAGCGACTAATAAGAGCGATGTGGTGTTTGATGACATTGTAAAAATCATCATATTGAAAATGTAGTGCAGCCATAAAAACTCCTAATGTTATAATTGTATCATGGTACTATAAAAAAGATTAAATAACAATTTAGATATAATTTGTTTGCGGTATAGCAGGTAGTTGCTAGGAAACTAGAGGAAAGTCCGGGCTGCAACAAGATAGGGTTCCATCGAAATGATGGCTAGAGTAATCTAAGGGAAAGTGCAACAGAGAGTAGACTGCCATCTATGCGCTTGTATAAGCTTTGCTCATAAAAAAGATGTCCACGAACGGAGAGTGAGACTTTGTCTTAATCGAAGTGAGTCTTTGCAAGGCAAAAGCTTTAGTAGTGTGTGAATTTTTTATGGGCTTTGCTCATAAAAAAGATGTCATAGATGGTGAGGGTGAAACGGCGGTGTAAGAGACCACCGGCTCCTTAGGCAACTGAGGAGGCCATGTAAACCCAACCCGCAGCAAGAAGTGGTGGTATTGATCTTGTCTTGATCCACTTCGCAAGCGATGATTGTGAAATCATCTATAGATAAATAACTACCCGATACAGAACTCGGCTTATAGCTATACCGCACTTAAAAATGAAGGAAAGAGTTTGAAATTATCGATAAATTGTCATTCATTGCTTTTGCAAAAGAGTTTAGAAAACTTTTTAAAGCGCTATATCGTTTCTAAAAATAGGGCGGATTTTATCATCAGTGATAGAGATATTGGGAGCGATAAGCCCGTTTTTATCGTTGGTAAAGATATCGAAAAGCCCTTTTCAAGGTCACGGCTTTTTATCGAACTAGAGCGTTTTGAAAAGAATTTAGATAGTTTAAATGCCGTTAAAAATATCGATAGCGAACTTGATGATAGTCATCTGAGTTTTGAACAAGAGGTTCAAAAGCATACCCAAGAGTTTGTACAGCTCATTATTCAAACCTATAAAAAACATCATGAAAAAACCACCCGTTAAAACCACAACAATCATCGGGGGCAAATACCGCGGCAAAAAGTTGCAGCTACCCTCTGTGGATACGACAAGAAGTTCTAAAAACAGGCTCAAAGAGTCTTTTTTTAATACGTTGCAGTTTGATATTATTGATTGTGCGTTTGTAGAGATGTTTGCAGGCAGTGGCGGTGTGGGGTTGGAAGCTTTAAGCAGAGGGGCAGAACCGATCTATTTTTTGGAACAAAACCCCCAAGCGCTGCAAACGCTAGAGCAAAATATCAACAGTATGCAGCCGCATAAATGCCGTGTTTATAGAGGCGATAGCTTCCAAAATATCTACAAGGTTATAGGGGAGTTAGCGCAAAAGGGGCAAAAGGCGTATTTTTATATCGATCCGCCCTTTCATATTAGACAGGGGATGGAAGATATCTACAGACAGGTTGTTGCCGTAATTAAAAATATCACAAAAGATGTGGCGGTGATGGTGATTATTGAGCATAGCAGCGCCGTTTGCTTTGATGATACCATCGGTGCGTGGCAGCACAAAAAAAGTAAAAAATTTGGCAAAACGACGCTTTGCTATTATGCGTAGCGTTTTTGTTATAATTGCAAAAAAAATGAAGCAGGAGAATAGATGATTGAAACAACAGAGCAGTTTAAAACATTAGTACAAGAGGTAGAAAGCAGCAGTGGATATAAAAAACCGATCGGATTTGGGATAGCGCGCGTTGATCGCGGACAAAAAAATGCAGATCTGATTTTGCAAGCAAACTATGCAGTGGCAAACTGGAATGAAAATTTCGGCAGTGCAGCGGTGTTTGTCAAAGCACTACAAGATAGCGGTGTGGCAGTAGATTGTAGCGGTAGTGAATTTGTAGCGTGTATCGATGAGGTTTTTGTACAAAAAGCGTTAGAGATTTTTAACCCTTACGTCGCACAAGCAACCGGCGAGTCGCACAAAAATGTACAAGTGATCAAACAGTTAAGCAAGATAGAAAACTTAGACAAAAACTATAAGATCACGTTTGTATTTGAAGATGAAGCACCCCAAAGCGTAGAGAGCGTGTATCTCAAGCTGTATGCGCTTTCGTTGGGGAAAGCGGCACTTCGGAGTTTGAACTTAAGCGGAGCGTTTGGACAGCTAAGCAATGTTGCATGGAGCGGTAATACTCCCTATGAGCTTGATTATTTAAGAGAAAATGAGATTGAGATGAAACTTGAAGGAACCTATCCCGTTATCGATATGGTCGACAAGTTCCCAAGACTGTTAGGGCATGTGCTACTAGCAGATAATACGCGAATCCTTGATAGTTCAAAAGTGCGAATGGGTGCGCAACTTGCAGCAGGAACAACCGTGATGCCCGGAGCAAGTTATATCAATTTCAACGCAGGAACGCTAGGTCCGGTGATGGTAGAGGGGCGTATTAGCTCAAGTGCAATTGTCGGCAGCGGCAGTGATGTCGGCGGCGGTGCTTCTATTTTAGGAGTGCTTAGCGGTACCGACGGCGATCCTATCAGTATCGGGCAAAATACGCTGCTTGGAGCTAATTCTACTACGGGTGTGCCTTTGGGTGATGGGTGTATTGTTGATGGTGGCTTAGCCGTATTTGCGGGGACGAAGTTTTTTATCAGTGACGCGCAGATTGCAAAGCTACAAGAGGTAAATCCGCAAGCAACTTTTAGCAATGAGATGAAAGCAAAAGATTTAGCCGGCTTAAACGGAGTGCATTTTAGACAAAATTCACAAACGGGGCAGTATGTGGTTCAAAGAAGTACCAAAGAGGTCAAGCTTAATGAGGAGTTGCACTAGTGGAGATTGAGCATAAAATCACACTGTTAGCGATACTGAAAAAAAGAGGTGATGAATCGATCAACGATACATTAAAAATGCTTGTAAATACAAAAAGCTTCACGCTCAAAGAGGGAAAACAGATCCTTAAAGATTTAAAGCGTGAAGGCTATCTAACCGATGAAGGGCTTACCTTTATCGGCACGGCAAAAGCAAAAGAGGCTGAGGCGGAGTTCAAGATTTAGCCTCTTTTGTTACCGATGCATAAAAATCTGCATCTGCATAAAACTATCTTACTTAAATACTACATCAATATTGTATAATCAGACAATCAGAACAGTTTGGGGAAATATTGATGATAATTGGAAAAATACTAGCATATTCAGATGAAACGGGAAACGGAACTATCATTAGTGAAGATAGGCAAAAATACCGTTTTGACGTAAGCAGTTGGAACAGTTTTGACAGTACGCCTACTGTAGGTATGCGTGTTGCATTTGTGACCGGCGAGGCACAAGAAGTGCTTGAGGTAGATGTCGCAAGTGATGTCGAGACCTATGATAGAGAAAAAAGCAGCCTGCCTGAAAGTGATACGAGTACACTGAGTGTAGAAGAGTCGCCGCAAACGGTTATCGATTTAGAAGCTGATAGGGTAGTTGCAGTCAAAGAAGATGCAAAAGAGGTTTCACAAAAAGAGATACCCAAAAAGCAAAACCCGGCTATTTCAGGCGATGATTTGGGTATGAAAAGCTGTATCGATACCTTTTTTGCAGAGTTTGAAGATGCGATTGCGCAAGATAAAACACTGCGTCTTGAGCGTAAAGAGTTAGATTTTATGAAGATGAAGCGCTTTTTATACACAGCGTATAATAATCTTTTAGAGATCGATACGGGATTTGAAAACTATATTCTTGCTGATATCAAAGATTCACTTGATCGGTATTATGAATTGTATCGACGCTTTGAAAAACAGACAAAATATATGAAAACTACTTTTGAGAAAGTTTTTTTACAAAAACAAGATGCGTACAAAAAACTCAAAGTCTCAATTGAGATCAATAAAAAAGAGTTAAGCAATCTAAAACATATCGTACAAACAAATGAGAGTGATTTTGAGAGTGAAAAAAAGAGATTGAAAGAATTTGATCCAAAATCTACACAATATAAAGAACTCTATCAAAAGTTAAAACAGCGAAAACGCCGCATAGTAGACGGTATACATGAAGCAACAAAGATACGTGAAGAAAATAGAGAACTTATAGAACAAGCAGAGCGATTTTATGATATAAACTACACTCCCTTTGAAAAACTGTTTCAAAAAAAGAGTAAAAACTTTAAAGAAAGCATCGTAAAGATACTCAATGTACTTGCATATCGACTTGATAGTGTTATCTGGCAAAATGCAAATGAGAGTGAAAGCGTAAAACTGTTTTTTAAAAATGCAGGTATCAAAACGCGCTTTAGCAGTGCTACCTATCTTCGCTACTATATCAACTCCCTGGATATGACAAAGCTCAACAGCCAAAACCACGAACTTTTAGAATTGCTGCACTATTTAGAAAAAAAAGAACAAAGTAGCGTAGTGATCTTTGTCGAAGCGATGGAGGAAGCTATAGAGCTTGAAAAAGGCATCAAAGAGATAAAAGATGACACAAAGACCGCTATGGCAACAAGAGAGTCGATACTGATGCGCGATCTGAAAAAAAATGCGCCGTCTATATTGATACTTGATCCTTTGATGCGCGGGGTGGATTCTCAAAAGGTAGTATCTAATATCCGCTATATCTATCCACGAATTGATATCGTATTTTGGTGTGAGAGTTTGACAAAAAATGTATTGCTTTTAGCCAAAGAGTTTCGCGTAAGTGTAATCTTTCAAAAAAGTGAAAGTGCAGAAGATATGAAAAGAAAGATCGAGGTGATGTTAGAACAATGAGAGTTTTGGTTGTAGAAGATGATATCCAGCTCAATCTTGCGTTGGCAACGTTTTTTAAAAACAGCGGCTATGAAGTGGTGGCGATAGAAGATGGGGAAGAAGCAGTAGCGCTGAGTGTGCATGAGCGGTTTGATCTGTATGTTATCGATATCAATATCCCAAATATCGACGGATTAGAACTACTGCGTTATATCCGCCGTTACGATATCACCACCGCCGTGATCATTATTACCGCTTCTTTAGAGATACAAAGTCTTACTACAGCGTATCAAAGCGGGTGTGATGAGTATTTAAAAAAGCCTTTTCATCTGCAAGAGCTTAAAGCAAGGGTAGAGTATCTGTGTGCCAATAAGCAATCACGACAACTTGTACTTGCGCCGCAGCTATCGTATGATCAAAAGACGCAAACACTTTTTTATAACGATGCCAAAGTTGAGCTACGCCACAAAGAAAGGCGCTTCTTGCAACTGTTGCTGTACCATCAAAATAGTGTTGTTGCGCATGAGAGAATTTATGAATATGTCTGGGAAGGCAAGCAGATGCAAAGCTATCCTTTGCGTCAATTGGTCAAAGACTTGCGTGTGAAGCTGCCCTATGATATTATCAAAACACGTATCAAAGAGGGATATATTATTGAAACTTACGAATAAAATCTCCCTCATCTTAGCAGGCTTTTCTCTTTTGCTGATACTGTTTGCCTCGTTGACCTATCATAGCTATATGAAACATCATGAAAGGCTTGTGCAGCAACATATTCAAAGCGAAACGAAACTGTATAAAAAAACGATTCTTAATTCGGTAAAAAACGCTAATACGAAGTTTGAACAAAAACGTGTTATTTTTTACAAGATACACCAAAGAGCAAGAGAGATCTTACGGCGTGAGGAGATTGGTTTAAAAACATTGCAGCGCCGGCTTGAGAGGGAGTTTAACCTTGTACAGACACGGCTACATATTTATCTTATCGATAAAGATCTTGTGATCTATGATTCTACCTTTGCGCCTGATATCGGCTTTGATCTTAGTATTGTGCATGAAGCGACCGATTTTTTACGCCGCAGCGAAGATGACGGCAAAATCTATATAGCAAACTTTGCATCACAAGACTTTCTTGACATGAGTTATAAACTCTACTCCTATTCCAGACTTGATCAACAGCGGTTTTTAGAACTTGGATTTATCGATACAAATATTTATAATAGCTTTGTTACACTCATTGAAACTGCCGATACGATCAGTTTGTACAATATCACAAAGGTTGCAGATGATTATATCTACTATGAGGTGAAAAATCGTGAAAATGAGAAAAAAAAGAACTTTGTAGAGTATCAAACACGAGTAAAAAAAGAAGATAGTGCCAAGCACCCTATCTTAGCGGCGATGGAGAAAAACGAAGCGATCTTGAAAAGTTACGGCGATTATATTAAAGTATTTACGCCTCTTTATAAAAAGAATATGATTGAGTATATGGGATATTATAATATGGTCATAGAACTTGATATCGATATTAGCCACTACAATGCCGCCTTGCATGATTTTAAACGTAACTTTTGGTTTTTTGTTATTGCAACGCTTTTGTTTTGGGGGTTTGTGATCATGTTTTTACGAAAAAGCGTCACGCGCCCCATAGAGAGCTTACTGTATGCTATGGAGTCTAAACAAAAGACTGTAGAGGTAGATAGGGTGCACAAAGATGAGTTGCAAATGCTTGCAAAGCAGTACAATACGATGCTGGATTCTTTAAACAAAGAGTTGCGAAACAATCAGTTACTGCTTGATGAAAATAAGCAGTTTATAGCCGATATGGTACACCAGATACGAACTCCTCTAACGGTTATTATGACAAACTCCTCTTTTATCGAAATGCAAGGCGATAAGCAGATACGCAAATATGTACAGCAGATAAACTCTTCTATCAATATGCTTTCCAACTCTTATGAAGATCTTGCCTATGTGATCTCTCATGATAGTATTGAATACAAACCCACACAGATTGCACTCAGTACTTTTATACAGCAGCGTATACGGTTTTTTCAAACTATCGCTTGGGCAAACAATAAAACTATCTCAATGCAGGTTACGGAGGGGTTGGATCTGTATATCAACGATATTGAGCTTGAGCGGCTTGTGGATAATAATCTCTCAAACGCGATTAAGCATAGCTTTGCCGGTAGTGAGATCATCGTAACGCTTGCTAAAGCAAAAGAGGGACTAGTGCTTGAGTTTATTAGCAGCGGCAAAACGATCAATGACGCTGCAAAGATCTTTGAGAGAAACTATACCGAAGCAAGTTTTAATAAAAGAAGTTTGGGATTAGGCTTGTTTATGGTAAAAACGATCTGCGAAAAAAACGGTATTGTTTATAAAGCTAGTTCTAGCGGAGGGTATAACTATTTTAGATACACCTTTGCAAACCCATAGCTTATGGATTTGCTTTTCCCGAGAGTAGGTAGTTGGTGATATTACTGATATAAGGGTCGTGTTTTCTATCTTTGCGGTATGCGATATACATCTTTCGGCGGATATCGTAACCTCTGATTTTAGATTCAAAAAGTTTTTTGTACATCAACTCTTCTAAGATCGCAAAGCGCGAGATAACGGAGATCGTTTGATGGTTTTCACTTTTATCGGCAAGCAGGATCGATTGCTTGACCGCCGTAGCGTTACCGACTTCTGAGAGGATATTAAACTGCGAACAATCAACGCCGACCTCTTGAAAGATCTCACTCATCAACCGTTTTGTGTGGCTATTTTCTTCACGGCATATCCAATCGTATTTATAAAAATCCTCTTTTTGTAAAAATCGCGGCAACTCTTTGTTGCTAAAGATCACCAATTCATCATCAAGCCACTCTTTATACACCAATTCATCATCATAGATCACGTTTTCAATCAAGCCTACATCGATCTTTTTATCTTTAAGATCATCAATAACTTGCTGTGAGTAGTTGATTTTAATCATCACGTCATTATTGATAACCTCTTTGATGTTGTTAAGTACCTTACCAGGAATGATGAAGTTACCGATGGTAAAAGAAGCTCCGATACGGAAGGTTAACTCTTTGTTGATGATTTTTACGATATCTTTTTGCGATTCGGTGAGACACTTTTCAAGACGCTGGGCGATCTTATAAAACTCTTCACCCTCACTTGTAAGCAATATTCCGTTTTTTTTACGTTTGACGATTGAAGCGTTGAGGTATTTTTCTAACGCTTTGATCTGTTGTGTGACAGCCGGTTGTGAAACGCCAAGCTTTGCCGAAGCTTTAGAAAAACTCCGCTCTCTGACAACCGTTAAAAATGTTTCGATCTTTGAAAAGTCTTTTAACAATTTATAACCTTTCTTTATATGTTTTATAAGCATAATTGTAGCTTATTATAGTTTAAAACAAAATAAGAAATTGTTATAAATCTAATTAGTTATCTAAAAGAGAGAAAAAACTGCTGCCGCTGCCGCTAAAATATCTCTGTGGCTTTACATATTCTTTTAAGCTTGGATTGAGTTGCAAAGCAGGGGCAAGTAGATCATTGAGCGCAAATGCACCATAAGACTCTAGGATTTCACGGCTTTTTAATTTTTTTAGATGCAGTGCAAGAGATGGGTCTATACTTTGGAGGTGGTTTTGTCGAAACTCTTTATATATTTTCGGGGTGCTACAAGCAATAGGTGGTGTAAAAATTTCTAAAGAAAAATCATCATCTTCAAACGGTTCAATGATCTCTCCTATGCCACTGACATTGGCACTTTTGAAGCCGCTAATAAAAAAGCACACATCAGCTCCGATCTGCAAAGCAATATGCTGCAACTGTTTTTGTGAAAGCCGAAGATCTAAAATTTCGTTACACATCAGCATAAAAGTCGCTGCGTCGCTGCTGCCGCCGCCAAGTCCTGCAAAAGAGGGGATGTTTTTGGTTACTTTAACGCTATATTGATCAAAAAAATCGATAATCATGGGATTGTTCGTTGCATAATTCAAAGCGCAAAAGGCTTTGTAGATCGTATTGTGTTCACGCACCACATCATCCATCCCAAGTATTTCAAATCGCTTTGCATCTGTTTTGACAAATTCGATCCTATCATAAAGCGTATCTACGCGGTAAAAGCGTGAGAGGAGTTCGTGATAGCTGTCGCGCGTTCCTGTGATCTTTAAAAATATATTGACCTTTGCATATGCTTTTTGCTCCATCTATCTGCCTCTAAATTTTAACTTTTCAAAAAAACTTTTTTCCTCAATCTCTTGATTTCCCGCTTCTAAGTTACTGTCTTTGAC
>JBNJHJ010000017.1:0-15287 GCA_051748365.1 Campylobacterota bacterium | reverse complement strand
TTTTGCGCCGTCTTGCGTTGATGTTTGAAAATATGCCGCCTGATCTTGAGCTCAATATCCGAGGTCATACCGACAATATCGCACCTCCTGCAACAAGTATGTATAGAAACAATTGGGAGATGTCCACTGCGCGTGCGATGTCTGTGGCGCGGGTATTGATAGAAAATGGAATTGATGAGCAGAAGATGACAATTGCCGGCAATGGTGAGTATAGACCCGTAGCAACCAATGCCACAGAAGAGGGAAGAGCAAAAAATAGACGCGTTGAACTTGAGTTTTATGCTAAAAAAGAGCAAAGCGGAAGTGCTGCACGCCAAAGTGTTTTGGAGATGGATGAATAGTTTATGATAAAAGTTGTTTTTGCACTGCTACTGTTGCCGCTATACGGGCTTGCCGTTGAGGTGCCGACGGTAAATCTGAGTCTTTCGGCACCCCAAGAACCGGGCGATTTGGTCACTTCGCTGAATGTACTCATTCTTTTTACCCTGCTTGCCCTTGCACCGTCAATTGTGCTAGTGATGACAAGCTTTACGCGCCTTATCGTGGTGTTTGCTTTTTTGCGTCAAGCAATGGGAACGCAGCAATCCCCGCCGACACAGCTACTAGTGGTGTTAGCGATGGTGCTTACATTTTTTATTATGGAACCTATCGGCAAAGAGGCATACAATGAGGGGATAGTGCCCTATCAAAATGAACAGATAGGGTATGAAGAAGCGTTTGATCTTACTGTAGCTCCTTTTAAAGAGTTTATGATTGCCAATACTAGAGAGAAGGATTTAGCGCTTTTTTACCGTATTCGGCAGATGGATAACCCCCAAACAGTCGATGATGTGCCTCTTAGTATCGCTATTCCTGCGTTTATGATTAGCGAGCTTAAAACCGCTTTTGAGATAGGGTTTTTGATCTATATGCCCTTTTTGGTTATCGATATGGTTGTAGCATCTGTTTTGATGAGTATGGGTATGATGATGCTGCCGCCTGTGATGGTATCGATGCCGTTTAAAATACTGGTATTTATCTTAGTTGATGGGTGGAATCTGCTTATCGGCAATTTAGTGGAGAGTTTTAATTGATTTGTGAATATTTTGGAAAATGTGCAAGCTGTTTTTATTATGATAGGGATTATCGATCTCAGCTTAAAATAAAGGTAGATGCGGTACGGGAAGCGTTAACACCCTTTTATAGCGGTGAATATAGTGTATTTGAAAGCCCCGATGCCCATTTTAGAGCGCGTGCGGAGTTTCGTGTTTTTCGCAATTGGGGAACGCTAAGTTATGCGATGCATGATTTTGACAAAAGGCTGCTGCCTATCCAAAAGTGCCCTAAAGTATTGCACCCCATCGACAAGGTTGCCTTTGAACTTATCAAGACAATTGAAGATGATGAGTATCTTTCGCACAAGCTTTATGCAGCGGAGTTTTTATCCGGTCTTAGCGGCGAGTTGCTTGTAACTCTTATCTATCATAAAAAGCTTGATGAGCATTGGCAAGGCTTAGCACGGCAGTTACAAGAGCAATACGGCGTTATCATTATCGGGCGCAGCAGAAAGCAAAAGGTGGTGATTGAGCGTGAATACATTATTGAAAAGCTACATATAAACAGCAAGCTCTATCGCTACCGTCACTATGAGGGGAGTTTTACCCAACCCAACCCCTATGTGAATGAAAAGATGATAGAGTGGGCAATTTCTCATGCAAGCAAAGAGGGTGATTTGCTTGAGAGTTACTGTGGAGCGGGGAATTTCACGATACCGCTTGCAAGCTATTATGATAAAGTCTTAGCAACCGAGATCTCTAAAAAGTCCATTCAAGCGGCAAAACATAATTGCCAATTAAATGATACGAGTAATATCGAGTTTGTCCGTTTATCCTCACAAGAGTTAACCCAAGCATTGAATAAAGAAAGAGAGTTTACACGCTTAAGGGGAATTGACCTTGCAAGTTACGGATTTAAAACCGTACTTGTCGATCCTCCGCGGGCGGGTTTAGATGATGCAACAGCTGCACTTATTAGTAGTATCGATCAAATCATCTATATCTCTTGTAATTTTGAAACATTAGCAAGGGATCTAGAACTTTTGTGCAAGACTCACCGTGTGGCAGCTGCAGCGGTATTTGATCAATTTGCATACAGCAAACATGTCGAAAGCGGCGTAATTTTAGAAAAAAAGGAGAGTTAGATGGAGTGTGAAATAGCAGTAGTAAATAGTAATAAGCAGCAGATAAAAGATATTTTTGATAAGGTCAAGACCATAGCGGTTGTGGGATGTTCTCCAAAGCCTGAGAAAGATAGCCATAGAGTCAGTGCGTATTTGCAGCAAGAGGGTTTTGAAATCTTGCCTATCTATCCAAAAGAGGATCTTATCTTGGGGCAAAAAGTCTACAGATCGCTTGAAGATATCGATAAAGGCGTTGATATGGTGGTTGTTTTTAGAAAGCCCTCTGTTGTAGGTGATGTGGTAGCATCGATTGCAAAAAGAGATGATGTGAAGATCTTGTGGACACAGATCGGTATTGTCAACAACGAAGCGGCTGTAAAAGCAAAAGAGATGGGTTTAGAAGTAGTGCAAAACAAGTGTGCAATGGTTGAACATAGAAATTTATAAAGAGGATAGACGTGATACAAGAGGTTAAAAAGGCAAAAAAGAGATTAGACGCAGTGATCAAAGACACACCCTTTACGCTAGCAAAAAAACTCAGTGAACAAAGCGGGGCAACGGTGTATCTGAAAAAAGAGAACCTACAAGAAACCGGATCGTTTAAACTGCGAGGGGCTTTTAACAAGATCGCTTCGCTGCATGAAAAAGGTGTTGGCGGCGTGATCGCTGCAAGTGCAGGCAATCATGCGCAAGGGGTTGCGTTTGCGGCAAAACATTTTGGTATGGGCGCAACGATCGTGATGCCTGATGCAACACCGCTTACAAAAGTAAACGGTGTGGAAGCCTATGGGGCAAAAGTGGTGCTCTTTGGAAAAAACTTTGATGAAGCGTATGCAAAAAGTCAAGAGATTGCTCGAGAGACCGGTTATGAGTTTGTCCATCCCTTCGCCGATGATGCAGTTATTGCGGGGCAGGGGACGATTGCGCTTGATATGTTAGAACAAGTCAGTGATCTTGACGTGCTTGTGGTTCCTGTTGGTGGCGGTGGGCTTATAAGCGGTATCGCTATGGCTGCAAAAGCGATCAATCCCGATATTAAAGTCTACGGTGTTGCTGCAAGCGGGGCTCCGGCAATGAGAGATTCTTTTTACGCACAAAAGCCCATTGACAGTGTAAGTGTGAAAACCATTGCCGATGGCATAGCAGTACGCGATACATCACCAAAGACACTAGAATATATCATACAAAATGTAGACGATATCTTTTTAGTTGATGATGAAGAGATTGCTAATGCGATCTTGTTTTTACTTGAAAAGCAAAAGCTTGTCGTAGAGGGAGCCGGCGCTGCGGGAGTAGCTGCTTTGATGCATGAAAAAATTCCAAATGTGGAACATAAAAAGGTTGCAACGGTTCTAAGCGGGGGAAATATCGATGTAACGATGCTTTCTGTGATTATTGAAAAAGGGCTGTTGAAATCACACCGTAAAATGAAACTGATCGTAACACTGATCGATAGACCGGGAAGTTTGATGCAGCTTACCGATATCTTTTCAAGTATTAGTGCTAATATTGTACAGATAGGATATGATAGAACATCAACGGATCTAAAATACGGCGATGCGTATGTCTCGATTTCGCTTGAAACAAAAGGCAGTGGACATCAAGAACAGATCAAGCAAAAGTTAACGCAAAGCGGGTTTAGGTTTAAAGAGGAGTTATAAGTGACACCGCACAAAAGAGTTTCAATTCCCGATGCAATCCATAAGATAAAAGCAATTGCACAAGATAAGATCGGTATAGTGAGTGTTGATAACTCTTTTCGCGTGGTGCGTTTGGATGATTTTAAAACTCTTGGGGGGTTTAAAACACTCATACCAAAAAATAATCCCAATATCGCTAATTGTGATATAGCAAACAACGGAGCTTTTGTTTGTCTGTATGACGCGCAAAAGGCATGCCAACTCATCTACTACGTCAAAACCAAACAAAGCGTGTATGCGTTGCAAGAACATCAAGGAATGGTCGAATCATGCAGCTTTGCTGCGCAATCTATCCATCTTTTAACCGGCGGTCAAGACGGTAAGGTGTATCTATGGAATATGAAAAACGGACAGATGGTCAGCAGTCTTACGCCGCATGCGGATTTTGTAAGTGCTACGGCCTTTAGCGATAACGGTCACTGGGTCGCTTCAGGAGGATTTGATAATCAGATCTTTGTTACAAACATCTCTTCAATGAATCAGCAGTTTACGCTTCGTGGGCACAAAGGGGCTATTAAAGTAGTGCGTTTTTTAAAGAAGCAAAGATTATTGGTTGCCGATAAAGAGGGGGAACTTGTTGTATGGAATTACACGACCCAAACGGTAGTGACTCGATTGGCAAAGATGCTAGATGAGGTGACTTGCTTAACACTTAGTGATGATGAGCGCTTTTTGTTTGTAGCGGATAAAACAAAACGGGTGTCGCTGTATGATTTAAAAAGATATGAAGTGATACAAGATAGCATTTGTAAACTCAACGCAAGCTGTACGGCGATGCAGTACATACCCTTTAATAACACGTTAGTATTAGGATTGCGAAACGGGGAGTTGCTGTTTTTTGATATTTATGAGGGTAAAGAGAGAGTTGCAAAGTATATAGAAGACAAAGCGTATGAAAAAGCGTACAAAATGATTGAGCACAACCCCGTGTTACAATTTACCTCCTTGTATGATGATTTAGAGCAGCAGTGGGAGCTAGAGGTGGGTGTTGCGCAACGCCTGTTGCAAGAGGGTAAACAAAAAGAGGCAAAAGCGCTGTTGCAACCATTTAGCGTCAATAGTCAAAAGAGACTTTTTATTCAAAAGATCATGAAAGATTTTGCCGCTTTTGAAAAGTTTAAAGCTGCTGCAAGTGCCAAAAAGTATCCGCTTGCATACTCAATCGTTGCACAGTACCGGGCTTTGGAAGATACTAAACACTACAAACTGATGGAAAATGAATGGCAAAAAGCACTGCGTCAAGTGAAGCAGGTCGTAGCAACAAAAGATGGAGAACAGAAAGCCCAAGAGATCCTAAAACCTTTTAAAGGAGTCTCTAGCAAAGCCCAAACGATCCAATCTATATTTGAACAGCGCCAAATTATCACATTGTTTCAAAAAAAGGTCGCTGAACAAAGCTACGGCGATGCGATTGCATTGACAAAGAAGCATACCTTTTTAAAAAGTTTTGACGATTATGAAAAGCTGATGCAGGTATCAAAGCAGTTAGAATCTCAAGCTCAGGAGTATATTAGTTCGGGGAAGTATTCAAGGGTTTTGCAAGTATGCGAAAAGCTAGAGAGTTTTCCGCAGATGAAAGATAAAGCCAAGCAGTTAAAAGGTGAAGCAACCGTATACGCCCAAGCGATGAGCCTGTATGCAGAAAAAGATTTTTCTACCCTATATAAAATGGTTGAAAAGCACCCCTTTTTAGAAGATATGCAGATGCTTATAAAGATGGAAAATAGTTGGAATAAAAGAGTGTTTCAAGCCGAAAACTTAGCCGTACGCGGGAAGATAGAAAAGATTAAAGAGTTGTTTCATAACTTTTTGAAAATAGAAGTAAAGGTACCTAAGATCGCTTCTATTTTGCAACTTGCGTATCAAAATCAGATCTTGCAAAGTCTCAAAGACCCTAGTACAAGTGATACAAAGATAAAAGCTGCACTTGAGAGAGTTATCTATCTTTTTGGTATCAATGAGCTTGTGTTTGATTGTGTAAAAGATATTAAAAAGATACGCCAAAAGTTTTCTTTTAATGTTAATCTCGTGATGCAAGAGGGAGACGCTTTTAGTTGGGTAAAAAAAGAGTTGCCCGATAATATTATGAGCAGTTACAATGAGTAAAGTTGTTGCATTTGATCTAGGTTCTAATACCTTTCGCGCTATCTTGTTTGATTGCAAACGCGGCGAGATTATTGCAAGTTTTGAAAAAACGGTACGGCTTGCGCAGGGACTAAGTACAAGTAATAAGATAACAGATGCTGCTATAGATCGTGTGATAAAAGCTATACAGCAGCTTCCCGTAGCCTTTAGAGGATATCCTATCCAAGCAGTCACGACCCAAGCGATGCGTGCAGCACACAATAGCAAAGAGGTGTTACAACGTATTAAAAAACACACGGCAGTAGAGTTTGAGATTATAAATGGAGATAAAGAGGCGAGGTTAACCTTATCTGCTGTGCGTAACCGCTTAAAGCATCTAGGTATTGTCGCACAGGAGTTTGTCGTCGTTGATATCGGCGGCGGTTCGACAGAGGTGATGTTTTTTACAAAGCAGCATATAGCCACGCGCAGTTTTCCTATCGGTATTGTAACGGCTACGGAAAAAGGGTTGCCGAGTTTAGAAAATGAGTTTGTAGAGGTCAAAAAATTTTGTGACAACAGAAGCTATACCGATTTTGTCTCTACTGCCGGCACTCCTACGACGCTAGCGGCAATAAAGAGGGGACTTACTTATGAAACGTATGATGCACGCTTAATAAACGGTATGGTCATCAACAAAAGTGATCTGCAAAGCAGTTTACAACAACTCCTCTTTCTGCCAAAGGTAGAGGCACAAAAGTTAGTGGGTGTTAATAGAGACGATCTCATAATAACAGGAATTCAGATCTATGAAAAATTTTTTGAAATTCTTGGTGTAGAAAGTTCGATCGTCGTGGATGATGGATTACGTGAAGGGGTAGCGTTAAGTCGGTGTGAAAAAGAGACCGCTTCGTGATAGAAGCGGTATAGTTGTTAAGTGGATTTGACTTTCAATTTAATACATCAACTAAGATTAAATCTTTTCTAGTCAAAAAAATAGGGGACCCGAGAGCCCCCTGCAAACTTAAATTCCATAGGTTTTAAAAACCTTCGAATATTGTAACAAAACTTTTTTAAAAAAAGTCATAAAATCTGACTAAAAACGAAACAATTTCGAACAATTTGTAATATTTTTGTGAAATTATCGAAAAAATCCCCCTATAACGCCTATTGAATGCACTTTTTATATCAAATATGTTATTATTTATAAACTATAAACAATTTTTAAAATAAAAAAGATAAGGTAGAAAAATAGATGCGAATCGATAAATTTTTGAGTGCGGTTAATATTGTTAAAAGACGTACTATTGCGCAAGATATGATAAAAGAGGGGGTCGTATCTCTTAACGGTCATGTAGCAAAAGGTTCTAAAGAGGTTAAAGAGGGTGATGTAATAGAGGTTAGATACCTCAAATCATCGCAAAGTTTTATGGTTCTTGCCGTTCCCTCGACAAAAACAACACCAAAAGCAGATAAAGATAAGTATATAAAAGAGGTTTAAGATGGAGTATGAAGCGTTAAAGAAAAAGTTTGATGGACTTTTTAGGGGTGAGTTAAGCGATGCAGATGCTAAATCGTTTTTGGTACAGCTGTATCAAAAAGGAGAAAGCGGGGATGAGATTGCAGCGGCAACGCAAGTGATGCGCGAACATAGTATCAAGCTTGATGTAGATGATGCGTTGCGATCGCGGTTAGTCGATACAGTGGGTACGGGAGGAGATAAGATAGGAAGCGTTAATATCTCCTCTACGGTGTCACTTTTGCTTGCAAGCATGGGCGTACCCGTTGCTAAACACGGCAATAGAAGCATTACAAGTAAAAGCGGCAGTGCGGATATGCTAGAGAATTTAGGCATCAATCTCAACCTAGAACCGCAAAAGCAGTTACAGATGCTACAAGAGGTTGGATTTACCTTTCTTTTTGCACAAAACTTTCATCCTGCGATGAAGTATATTATGCCCATTAGAAAGAGTTTAGACCACCGAACGATCTTTAATATCTTAGGGCCGCTTTGTAACCCTGCAGGCGTGCAGCGGCTTGCGGTGGGAGTGTTTGATAAAAACTATATCGACCCCATCGCGCAAGCCCTTCTCAAGCTGCATACAAAAAAAGCGTTTGTCCTTAGTAGTAAAGATGGGATGGATGAAGCGTCAATTAGTGATATTACCTACGGGGCGTTTATCGATGAAGGTTTGATACAAGAGGTTGTGATCGATCCGCAAAAAGAGGGGTTGCAACTGTATGATCAAAAAGAGATTCTTGGAGGCGACGCAGCGCATAATGCCGCAATTACCAAAGGCGTACTTAGCGGTGAGATCGGCGGGGCAAAGCGCGATATAACACTGCTTAATGCGGGGCTTTCCTTTATCGTTGCGGGTGTTGCAAGAGATTTGCAAGAGGGAATTGAGATGGCAAAAGAAGCCATAGATAGCAAAAAAGCCAAAAACCATCTACAAAAGATCATCGATGTTAGCAGCAAGCTTTAACTGTTCACTCAAGCAGATTGATCAAGTTGTACAGTATCTTAAAAAAAAGATACCTACGCATGCTATTATCTTTTTGCGCGGAGACCTAGCTGCGGGAAAGACGACTTTTGTACAGCATTTTGCAGATAGTAGCAGTGTAACTTCTCCTACTTTTAGTTTGCAAAATATCTATAGCGAAGGGATCTATCATTATGATCTTTACACTATCGATACTCAAAAATTCATGGATATGGGATTGGTGTATGAGTTGGAAAAAGAGGGATTGCACTTTATTGAGTGGGGGGATGAGAAATTGCAGCATTTTTGCAAAGAAGCAGGATTTGAAACCTTTGAGATAGAGATTGAAAAATTAGACGGTATGAGGGAGTACAAGATATATGAGTCATAAATTAGAAGCGATCTCTTTGGCAAAACAGATCAAAAAAACACGAATTGTTGCAGATATATCACTCACGCTCAACAGTAAAGAGGTCGTCGGGCTTCTTGGACCAAACGGAGCAGGGAAGACGACTACGTTTTATATGATTTGCGGGTTAGTGGAAGCTACAGAGGGCAGGGTGCTTATTGACGGTGAAGATGTGACACAGCTGCCGCTGAATAAAAGAGCGCGTATGGGGATTGGATACTTGCCGCAAGAATCAAGTATTTTTAAGGATTTAAGCGTTGAAGAGAATCTGCTGATGGCTGCTCAAGCGGCAAAACTGGACAAAAAGATACAAAAAGAGCGTATTGAGAAACTGCTAGAGCTTTTTAATATCGAACCGATCCGTGATAGAATGGGGATAAGCTTAAGCGGAGGGGAGCGTAGACGTGTCGAGATAGCACGTTCGTTGGTCGTTGAGCCTAAGTTTTTACTCCTTGATGAACCATTTGCCGGCGTTGATCCCATTGCCGTAAAAGATATTCAAAATATTATTAAACAGTTGGTGGAGCTTGATATCGGAGTCTTGATAACAGACCACAGTGTACGAGAGACGTTAAGTATCTGTAGCCGAGCGTATGTGATGCGCGATGGAATGATGCTAGCAAGCGGTAGTGCTGATGAGGTGGCAAATGATGTCAATGTAAGGCAGCACTATTTAGGCGAAGATTTTCACTTTTAGGTCATTGCAATGAAGCTTAGAGCAACACACCAAAACCTTAACAAGCAAAAGCTTTCTCATGTGTTGCAAAGTTGGTTGCCCATACTCAAAGCCGATATTGAGGATTTGGAAAAAACAGTCAAAGAGTATGCCAAAGATAATCCGCTTGTGCAGGTGCATTCAGGGTATGAAAAAGAGTATGTCCAAAAGCAAAATCCAAGATCGCAAGCAACCGCAGAAAGCAGCAACTATCTTGAAAATATTATTTTTAACCAACAGTCACTCTATGAAAAACTTTTTGCACAAGTGGATAGCTCTTTGTTTCCTACCCAAACTTCTCAAGATATTGCCCAAGCTATCATTGAAAACCTCGATGAAGACGGTTATTTTATCGGAGATACTACAAGTATGGCAACGCAGCTTGGGGTCAAAGATGCGCAGATTGAGAGTGTAAGACAGCGCTTTATCTATCTAGAACCCTGCGGTATCGGGGCAAAAGATTTGCAAGAGTGCTTTATGTTCCAACTTTTTGATATGGAGCTTGAAGAGGGATTGTATGAACTGTGTCAAAAGATGATCCAAGAACTTGAGCAGATGTCACGGTATAAAGATGAAACGGGGTATGAAAAAGCGTTAAAAGTGATCCAAAGTTTCAAAAACCCTCCCGCAATCGAGTATTTAGAAAATTCTAGCGTGATTAAGCCTGATTTTTTCGTATTTTTTGATGATAGCGGTTTGCACATTGAACTCAACAGCGATTACTATCCCGTCATAGAGATCAGCAATCCCGAGATCGAACATGAGTATATCAAACAAAAACTCAAAGAGGCAAAAAATATCGTCGATTCGCTTGATATGCGAAAAGCAACGCTTAAAAAGATCGGTTTGATGGTCGTAGAGTATCAGTACGATTTCTTTTTAGGCGGGAATCTACGTCCTTTATTGTTGCAAGATTTTGCGCAAGAGTTTGGTTACAACATCTCTACTATCTCAAGAGCGATCGCGGGAAAATACCTCTCTTGTGATCGGGGCGTGTATGAATTGAAGTACTTTTTTTCTAGCGGACAAAACGATGAGGTGAGTCAAAACAGCGTCAAGCAAAAGCTCAAAGAGATGATAGAGGGTGAACCCAGATCAAAACCGCTGAGTGATCAAAAGCTTGCGGATATGATCAATGAAGAGTTTGAGCTTAATCTTGGAAGACGAACGATCACAAAATACCGCAAACAGTTGCACATAGGCAGTTCAAGCGATCGTAAAAAGTTTTATAAATTAACATAAACAGAGGCTAAAGCAGGTTGTATTATCGTTTGAAACCACATCCAAAGAAGCATTAAAACGCTCTTTAGCTATCGCTTTTGCTACACTTAATCCCAATCCGCTTGAGTTTTGTTTTGTCGTAAAGGTCGGATCAAAGATCTTTTTTATATCAGTTGCGCAGATGCCGTGACCGTTATCACAAAAGTGCATCCATACATTGTGCTTTTGCTGTTCAAAACGGATCGTTATCCGTGCATGCTTTACCGGAAACTGCGCAAAAGATTCAATAGCATTTTCAAGCAGTATCATCAGCATATTATCAAATGAGTTTTTGTAGCAGTGGATTTTCAAATCTTTGGGACAATCAATCTGCGTATCGATGTTGTGTAAGATGATATGCTGGATATGCATAGAGATGATATTTGCTACATTTTCTTTTGGATGAAAGGTTGAAATCTTATCATAATCGTGGTAAAAATCACAAAAAAGGTTCATCGTTTCATTCATTTTTTCGATACTGCGTGAAAGATTGGGTAGCATTTTGTTGAGTTCGTGAACGATCTGGGTATCGTTGCCAAAGCGCTGCAGGGTTTGTAAATACAAAATCTGAGAAGAGAGGTGTGAAATCGGTTGGCGCCATTCGTTCGAGAGGTTTGAAAGGGTGCGTTTTATCTGTTGTGAACTTGTTTTTTGCGTTTGCAATAACTCTTTTTGATCCATTATGCTAATTTATACCCCAAATCTTTTACTGTTTGGATAAACTCCACGCCTACTTTTTTGCGCAGTCTATACACCATATTTCTAAGCGTATTTTGCTCAATACTAGAGCCATACACCGCTTCTTTGAGCAACTCTTTGTCTAAAATCTTCTCTTTGTTTTCAATCAAGAGTTCTAAAAAGCGTATCTCATACTTTGTTAAGGGGATGGCTAAATCTTCAGAGTATAGTGACTTTTTGACATAATCATAACTCAATCCATGACTTAACGGAATACTGAGCATAGCGTTATCTTTTAAGATATTTACCGAAGTTTGTAGCGTTTTTGAGAGTTGGTCATATTGTAGAGGTTTGACAATATACTTTACAAGATTGAGCTCAATAGCATTGAGGAGTTTCTCTTTGTCACTGTAGCCGCTTGAGATGATGATAGGGATCTTTTTATTTTTTTGGCGGATCGCTTTTGCTACTTTGTATCCATCAAGTTTTGGCATCACATAATCAAGCAGTACGATATGGATTGTTTCATTGTTAAAATACTCTAGTGCCTCTTGTCCGTTGCATGCGGTATAGACATGGTTAAAAAGCAAACTCAAAGTTTTGTCTGTGCTTTGGCGAATATTTTTATCATCTTCGGCATACAAAATGTTGAGATTTTTTAAAATCGGTAAGATCGTTTTCATGATACACTCTTTGAATTGGACTATAATTTTGTAATAGTTATATTATACCGACTCAATATCATTTCAATATCACAACCCAAAAGAATTTGTAAATTACTCCATCAACGCTTTTTGTACCGCAAACGCTTGAACATGTTCATATACGTCATGCGCACGGATAATAGAAGCTCCGTTTTGGTGTGCTTGAAGGTGTAGCGCAAGCGTTCCTGCTAATCTATCCGTTGTTTGGGATGCAAAGATTGAATTGATCATTGATTTTCTACTAGCACCTATTAAAAGTTCGCAACCAAAGTGTTGAAAATGGGAGAGGTTTTTTAGTAGTTCCAGGTTGTGCGTGAGTGTTTTTCCAAAGCCGATCCCTACATCAAGTATCAACTGCTGTTTTTGTAACCCGCACTCTAGCGCAAGATCTATTCTTTGGCGGAAAAAGGAATCCACCTCAAGCGTGACATCTTCATAGGTAGGGTTTTTTTGCATGTTTTGCGGATCGTTTTGCATATGCATGATACACAGCTTCGCTTCATAATTTTTTGCAAGCTTTGCTAATGTCGTATCGCGTAATCCCGTAATATCGTTAATGATACTAAATCCACTTTCAAGCGCTTGTGTAACCACTTGTGGGGCAAAGCTATCGATACTAAAATCTACTTTTTCATAGAGTTTTAAGCACTTGATCTGCTCTAAAATCGGCGTAACTCTGCGTAACTCTTCCTCTACGCCGCAATAGATACTGCCCGGTTTGCTTGAAACACCGCCTAGATCGATAATATCTGCTCCCTCTTCGATGAGCTTTTGGATATGCGCAACAGCTTTTGTGCCGTTAAAACGACTCTTTTCATAAAAGCTATCGTCGTTGGCATTGACCACACCCATCACTTTGAGTTCATGTCTATTTTGTGTAGTAAAACCTTCTAACTCTTTAGCCAATGTTTTTAATCCAAAAGGCTGCGCTCGTAACTTTGCGCTAAGGCGCAGAAGAGTTCTTCTTGAGGCGATAAGTATCCCCTCGTCTTTTTTGTTTTTGCACTCAATCGTACCGTAGGGCAGGGCAAAATCCGCCCCCACGCTCAGCGCGTCTTGTTTTAAAATATTTGCCGCCCCGCATCTGATACCTTTGATGTGAAAAAGATAGATTTTAGCCTTTTGCGCCATGATAGCACACCCTCTACTATCAACATCGATATCTTTTAAAAGTGTTGCGACCTGCTTGGAATCTTGTGGATTAAGAAGCTGTTTGACCTGCATTGTTTGCCTTTAGGGTTTTGGTTTTGATAGCTAAAAGTTTTAGCAACGCGCTATTTAAAACAAAAAGCGGTGGAGAACCTCGATCAAGAAGTGCTATCATCTGTTCAAGGGCACTGTAATCATTGCTCTTAAAATCAAAATCTTTGTGTAAAAGTGCTTCTTTTGTATAACTTTCTATCATTTTTTGTGCTTCATCGGCACGTATTGCTTTACTCTGCTTTAAAAGCGTATAGATATGTTCAAGCCCGAAATTTTGCAAATCTAGTCTCTTTGCATCGCTATGGTCTAAGCAGTTATTGATCGGTAATCTTGACAAGATAGTGGGCAAAATAGTGGTTTTTGTATTGCAGATAAGTTTAAAAATTACCCCTCTTGGAGGCTCTTCTATCACTTTTAAGAGTTTATTTTGCGCAATGGTGGAGTATTTTTGCGCACCGAGAATAATGCATTTGGTTTTATCGCTGCTGATGTGTGCTTTTTCGATCACATACTCGGCATCTTCGATCAAAAACTCTCCCTCTACTAATCGGCTAATAAAATGATAGTGCGGCGCTGTATCTTGTAGTTGTCGTGCTTTTTGCTCAAAATCACGGTGTAAGATCAGTTCGGATAACTCGTTCATATCTCACCAAAAAGCGTCGCATCGATAGAGTGGTTAAAAAGCCGAAAAAGCTCAAGCAGTTTGATGTCGCAATCTTTGTCGTAACTTTTAAGCGTAAAGGCACTTTGAATTTCATCGTTAAACACCCACAAAAAGTTCTCCTCATCACGAAAAGCAACACGCGTATACCTATGATCGGCTCTGCCGATATACCATATCAGATAACCGCTTTCAAACGAGATACTGAGCATATCTTGCATCACTTCGATATCGTTGCTGTTTTTGATATTGTCAAGATTTTTATAGATCTGTTTAAGCGGATATACCGGAAGCATCGGTCTATTTTGTGATGGGTCATTGATCTTTTTAATGATGTAGGATTCAAACCACTCATTATCTTCATCACTAAGTAGCAAGATCGTTTTTCCCTCTACAATCTTTTGCAGTGCATTGGTGGCGATGGGTCCCCACTCAAAGATCCGCTCCTCCATCCAGTTCATCGGATGGGTTTGACGGATATAGTTTCTTGTCCAGTCGATTAACTCTTTTTGCATTACAACCCGTATGCGCTATGGAGTGCTCGTACGGCAAGCTCTCCGTACTTTTTGTCAATCACCATCGAAATCTTTATCTCACTGGTACTGATCATCTGGATATTGATATTTTCGTTTGCAAGTGTTTCAAAAGCCGTTGCAGCGATACCGCTGTGGTTTTTCATCCCTACGCCTACAATAGAGACTTTAACAATCTCATCATTATATTCAATCTCTTTGATACTATCGCTAAAGTCTTCCATGATCGTCTTCACACCCTCTAGTTCGCTTTGTGGTACGGTGAAATCTAGCGATGTTTCGCCATTTTTGCTAATAGTTTGCACAATCATATCCACATTGACCTGCTGGCTTGAAAGGGCTTTGAAAATATCCGATGCAATTCCCGGTCTATCGGCAACGCCGCGTAGGTCAACACGCGCTTGGTTTTTATCTAGGGCTACTCCGCTTACTAAAACTTCTTCCATATTGTCTTCCTTTGTTATCAATGTTCCCTCATTTTCATTAAAGCTACTGCGCACGACAAGATTAAGATCAAGCTTCTTGGCAAGCTCTACCGATCTATTTTGCAACACTTTTGCTCCAAGGCTAGCAAGCTCTAGCATCTCGTCATAACTTATCTTTGCCATCTTTTTGGCTTCAGGTTCGATGCGTGGGTCGGTGGTGTAGATCCCATCGACATCGGTATAGATTTCACACAAATTGGCTTTGAGCGCTCCTGCGATCGCTACGGCACTGAG